>JAYTAR010000132.1:0-1857 GCA_043737455.1 Sphingomonadales bacterium
TAGGCTGGCTCAGGGCGGATTGCTCGCATGACGTTTAGAATCCGCGCGGCCGTCGCGGACGATCTTCCCGCACTTTACGAGATGGCCAAGCTGACCGGCGGCGGCTTCACCAATCTGCCGCCTGACAAGCCTTCGCTCATCGCCAAGCTCGCGCGGTCGGAGGCGGCCTTCGCGCACGACGACGACGCGCTCGCCGACGATCTATTCGTCCTCGTCCTCGAAAACGCCGCGACCGGCCAAGTCCGCGGCACGTGCCAGATTTTCAGCCGGATCGGGATGCAGACGCCGTTTTATAGCTACCGAATCGGCACGTTGACACAGCATTCGCGCGAGCTTGACCGCGTGTTTCGCGCCGACATGCTCACGCTGTCGACCGACCTGGAAGGATCGAGCGAAGTCGGCGGGCTTTTCCTTCACCCGCGCGAACGCGCCGGGGGGCTGGGTATGCTGATCGCGCGCAGCCGGTATCTGTTCATTCGCCAGCACCGTGCGCGCTTCGCCGACCGCACGATTGCCGAGCTGCGCGGGCTGATCGACGAAGGCGGCGGCTCACCGTTCTGGGACGGTCTGGCCGGCCGGTTCTTCGGCATGAATTTTCAGGACGCTGACCAGTTCAATGCGGTCAACGGGCATCAGTTCATCGCCGATCTGATGCCCAAGCACCCCGTTTATCTCGCGATGCTGACCGAAGCTGCGCGTGCCGCGATCGGCCTCGCGCATCCAAGCGGGCGCGCCGCCATGCGCATGCTCGAGGCCGAGGGGTTCACGCACGCCGTGAACGGATCACCCGGATATATCGACATTTTCGACGGTGGCCCGACGATGTGCGTCGCGACCGACCGCATTCGCTCGCTCGCGGGAGCGCGCGAAACAATGGTCGCGCGCGTCGCGCCGAACGACGGCCCGCGCACCATCGTCGCCAGCGGTACGCTGACCGGCTTCGTCGCGGCGTGGGGGTGCGTGTCCGAAGACACGATCGATCCCGCGGCGGCCGCACTGCTCGGCGTCGAGCCTGGACGAACGGTTCTCGTCGCGCCCGCGTGAAGCCCCGATTGCTGGCAAAAAACGTCGACATGCCTTACACTTCGGTCGAAAGTTAACGCCCCGTTTACGCTTTTGCGCGGTTGGCCTAGCTCTTGCTCCATGCAAGTCATGCTCCGCAAAATTGCCCGCCTGTTCGTCATCAAGACTCGCGTCGAAGCGTATCTCATCATCTACGCGCTCGCGACCGGGGCGATGGAACGAGGCAAGGGCTATCTGTTCGAACATCCCGGCGTTGGCGGTTGGTTGCTGTTCGCGGCCTGCAGCGGATCGGTCTTCATGGCAGGGGCAAAAATCCTCGATGCCATAAGAATGACGCAGGAACCGACGATGGCGCGGGAACCAAGCTGACGGTCGGGCGCTATCGGGCCTTGCCGCTCCCAACCGAGGAAATTTCCCATGGCCAAGACGCTCGAGACTTTCACCATTGCCCGCGCCGCCGACGGCTATCTGCTGACGATCGAGGATGATTCGGGCGACAAGCTCGAACTGACGGCGACGTTCGACCAGCTCGATCTGATTACCGAAGAGCTCGATCGCGCGTTGGACGAGGATTCGGACGACGCGACGTTGCTGGGCGACGACGCAGAGCCCGAAGAGGCCGAAGAAGAACGCTGACTCTCGGCTCTTTTCCCCAATCTGCTTGCATCCGCGCGCTCGTTCGTGATGAACGGGCGCGCATTTGCATTGGGGTCTGGATTTGAGCGCAACACTGAAGGAGCTCGAGGCGCGGCGTTTGGGCGCGCATCTGGGCGGCGGGCAAAAACGCATCGACGCACAACATGCCAAAGGCAAGCTGACCGCTCGCGAGCGGCT
>JAYTAR010000133.1:0-1855 GCA_043737455.1 Sphingomonadales bacterium
TGCGGCATGAAGCCGATGCGAACGACCCGCGACCCGAACTGTCGGGTCATTTCCATCCCAAGCTGCGTGTCGCGGTGCGCGGGCGGTTGATCTCGCGACGCTGTTTCGTGGCCAGCGCGACCAAGCTGGTGCTGCCCGCGTTCGGGTCGCTTACCGGCGGCCTCGACGCCGCGCATCCCGAGATCGTTCGAGCAGTTGGCCGAGCAGCCCGCGCGCTGGTGCCGGTCGACGATCGCATGCTGAGTTTTCCGCTGGCGGCCTGAGGTCTGCGCGCTGTTGACATACATATAAAGAAATCTTTATATGTATCTCGGTGACTGATATTGGCGACATCTTTTCTGCGCTTGCCGACTCGACGCGGCTGCGGATCGTCACGTTGTTGCGGCGGATGGAATTGTCGGTCGGTGAACTTGCGCAGGTGCTTGGTCAAAGCCAGCCGCGCGTGTCGCGTCACGTCAAGATCCTCGTCGATGCCGGGATCGCGACGAAGCGGCGCGAGGGGAGCTGGACTTTCCTGGTGCCGACGCAATTCTCGCTCGCCATTCCGTTGTTCGCACTGCTCGATGCCGCCGAGGAGAGCGCCTGGACCGCCGCCGATGCCGCGCGTCTTTCTGCCGTCCGTGCCGACCGCGCCGCAGCCGCGAAGCGTTATTTCGCGGTGCACGCCGCCGAATGGGATTCGATCCGCGCGCTCCATGTGGCCGACAGCGCGGTCGAGGCACGACTGACCGAAACCTTGGGTCGCGACATCGGGCGGCTGGTCGATATCGGCACGGGCACCGGACGCATGATCGAGCTGCTGGGTGCCGGCGCGAGCCACGCGGTCGGCATCGACCGCAGTCCCGAGATGCTTCGGCTCGCGCGCGCCAAGCTCGGCGATGTCGCGGGGCGCATCGAGTTGCGGCAGGGCGATCTCGCGGCACTCCCGCTCGAAACGCACAGCGCCGACACGGTGGTGATGCATCAAATGCTCCATTACCTGCCCGCGCCCGAAGCCGGGATCGCGGAGGCGGCACGGATCGTCGCCCCCGGCGGACGCCTCGCGATCGTCGATTTCGCAAGCCACGATCGTGAGGAATTGCGAGTCCGCGATGCGCATGCCCGGCTTGGCTTTTCGGACGCACAGATTGCGACCTGGTTCGCCGCCGCCGGGCTGCGGCCGACCGCGACCGAGACGATGGACGGCGGCGAACTGACGGTGAAGCTCTGGGTGGCGACACGCACCCGGCAGGACAAGGCGATGGCTGCATGACGATGTCAATTTCGCAATTGTCGGAAGCGCGCCGTGCGCTTGCCGAGCCGCTCTATGCCGACCTTGCCGGCGATGCCGAGGTTTCGTTCGAATTCTTTCCGCCCAAGAACGAAAAGATGAACGAAACGCTGTGGAACGCGGTCGCGACGCTCGAACCGCTCGCCCCGCGTTTCGTGTCGGTCACCTATGGCGCTGGCGGATCGACGCGCGAACGCACGCACGCGACGGTGGCGCGCATCGCGCGCGACACGCGCGTCCCCGCCGCTGCGCACCTGACGTGCGTCGGCGCGTCGAAAGCCGAGATCGAAGAGGTCGTGCGCGCTTATTGGGATGCGGGCGTGCGTCATATCGTGGCGTTGCGCGGCGATCCGCCCGAAGTCGGCGGTCGGTTCGAGCCGCACCCCGATGGTTATGCGAGCGCCGCCGACCTCGTCGAAGGCCTCGCGCGTATCCATCCGTTCGAGATTTCGGTCAGCGCCTATCCCGAGGTCCATCCGGAAGCCGAAAGCGCGGCCACCGATCTCGACAATCTCAAGCGCAAGTTCGACGCGGGCGCGACGCGGGCGATCACGCAATTCTTCTTTCAGCCCGACACTTTTTTCC
>JAYTAR010000134.1:0-1853 GCA_043737455.1 Sphingomonadales bacterium
GACCAACGTCAATCAAGGTGCCTATGGGCTTTATTCGGAAGGACGAACCGACAATCGCTACTCGCGCGCGATCGGTGGCGAATTCCGATCGGCCAATTATAGCGGCACGGCGCGGATCGGCGATCTGAACTCGCAATCGCAAGCGATGGGCTTGTGGGTCACGTCAGCCGGCACGGCGGGAACCGGCATCGGCATCGGCGTCGGTTATGTCGATGCCGCCGCCCGCTGGCAGTTTGGTTTCGCGGCGCTCGACGGATCGGCGACGATCGCGAGCTTCGTCAGTGGCGGCGGCGTCAGTGCTTTCTATACCCGCAACCAGCATGTCACCGGCGTGAACCTTTTCGACGGAAAATATAAGAAGGCAGCGATCGTGCTTCCCTTGTCCTCCGACGCCACGGGTGGGATAAATTTCGGACAGCAATTCAACGTCTTCAGGGATGGCAATGGCGGTCTTCAGATGCCCGCGAAAGTCGGGTTTGGTGTGCTGTCCGTCTCGCCGCCGACATTGCCCGCCGCGTTGCCGACCGACGGTAGCGCAAGCAACGCCGCCCTTTCGACCGCACATAACGCCATACGGTCGCTGCTGATCGCCAATGGCCTCGCCCGATGACCGTTCGCTTGCGTTCAATTGGAGCGCCGCTCAGTCATAGTCGGCGGTGATCGCGATCCGGCCGGTGAATGCGCCCGACGCGTCGCCCGTGACCACCAGCCGTCCGGCAAAAGCGAAAACGAGAGCCCCGCCGCCATCGAGGCGCGCGTCGGCGGGCAAGTCGGTCCGCAGGTCGACGGCATCGGCGCTGCCGCCGTCGAGCGCGGTCAGGCGGATCGAGGACGGCAAGCCGATGCGCACGCGCCGGAACGGTTCGCCGGTCACGCGCGCGCTGCCCTTGATCGCATAGCCACCCAGATCGATGAGCCCGCTGACCGCGCGCATGCCCGATCGCTCGTCGATGGCGACGCTCCCCCCGCCTCGCGTGCCGCCGACCCGGCTGAAATCGAGCGCGGTTTCGATCGTGATGTTCAGCGGGCGGGCGCTCGGCTCGGTACCTTCCCGATCGCCGACGGTCGGCGGGCATAGCTGGCACTGGCCCCAGGCCGTCGCGGGCGTGCCCAACAGCAACAAGATCGGCCACCGCACGTTCATCGCAGCGATGCTAAGCATGCGCTGTCAATACGGCGTTAACTGCGGCATCGTGCAACCTTCGGCCATGCTTGTCGTAGCCTGTGAATGAAAGCATCGCGCTTGCCTGCCGTCCCCCGCCTCACCGCCGTCGCGACTGCGGTACCCGATCACGATATTCACGCGGCGTTCGTCGGCTGGGCACGGTCACGCTTGGCGGGGAGCCGCGAGGCGGCAGTGTTCGAGCGAATGGCGGCGCGGGCCGCGATCGAGCACCGGTGGTCGGTGCTGCCCATCAGCGATGACGGCGGCTCGCCGGTGGCGGCAGGTGGCTTTTATGCCGACGGGGCGATGCCGCCGACCTCGGCGCGAATGGCGCTTTATGCCGAGCATGCGCCCCGCCTCGCACTTGCAGCCATCGCCAAGCTCGCCAGTACCGACGGCATCACGCATCTGGTGGTGGCGAGCTGCACTGGCTTCACCGCGCCGGGCATCGACCAGATCGTTGCGCGCATGCTCGGCCTTGCGCCGTCGGTCGAACGCGTGCTGATCGGCTTCATGGGCTGTTATGCGGCGGTGACCGCGCTAAAAGCGGCGCGCCATATCGTTCGTTCGGAACCGGACGCGCGCGTGCTCGTCGTGACGGTCGAGCTCTCGACGCTGCATCTGCAACCCGCAACCGCGATCGAGCCGCTGCTCGCGATGCTCCAGTTCGGCGACGGTGCCGCTGCGG
>JAYTAR010000135.1:0-1852 GCA_043737455.1 Sphingomonadales bacterium
CCGCGAAACATGCGCTGCGAGCGCTTCCGCCTCGGCAAATTTGCCGCCGCCAACCCCGTCGGTCCCGACGAAATCGGTATCGCAAAAGTTGCACACCGCCGCCGCCCGGTCGATTTCGCGCCCCGACCACAAATTGCAACCGGCAAAGCGCAGGAACACCGCGCGGCTCCCCGCCTGCACGCCCTCCCCCTGCAGCGTCAGGAAGGCTTCCTTGACCGCGTAGGTCATTGGTAGCGCGTCGGGTCGGGCAGCCCGGCTTCGGCAAAGCCCTTTGACCGCAGCCGGCACGCGTCGCACAGGCCGCAAGCGCCGCCGTCGGGCGCGGGGTCGTAGCAGCTGTGACTGATCCCCGCGTCGAGCCCGAGCCGCGCCGCCTCGCGCGCGATGTCGGCCTTGGTCATATGCTGCAACGGGGTGTGGACGGTGAACGGATCCCCGTCGACGCCAGCCTTGGTGCCCAGGTTGGCGACCGCCTCGAACGCCGCGATGAAATCGGGGCGACAGTCGGGATAGCCTGAATAATCGAGCGCATTGACTCCGACGAACAAGTCGCGCGCGCCGCTCGCTTCGGCCCATGCCAGCGCGAGGCTCAGAAACACCGTGTTGCGCGCCGGCACATAAGTCGATGGTATCCCGGCTTCGACCCCGTCCTTCGGCACCGCCGCATCGCTGGTCAGCGACGACCCGCCGAACGCGCTGAGGTCGATCGGCAGGATGATGTGACGATCGGCGAGCAAGGCCGCGATTCGTTTCGCCGCCTTCAGCTCGACCCGGTGGCGCTGGTGGTAATCGATGGTCAGCGCAAGCACCTCGAACCCCGCCTCACGCGCCAACGCCGCGCAGACCATCGAATCGAGCCCGCCCGACAGCAATATCACGGCGGATTTAGACGGTGATTTCATGGCCGCGATCTACGGCGATCGCGCAGCAAAAAAAAGGGGCCGCCGAAGCAGCCCCAGGTCGGGCGTCCAACCGCCCCTTTGGGAGGAAAGCGTGCGCTCACCGAGTGCACCAGCCTTTCCTAAACGAATATGGTTAAACAAAGGCTTAACGAGACGCTGTTTATTGAATTGGGCAATTCCCGATGCGGCGGGCGTGAACGACGTAGCCGAACGGCAAGCCGCCGGCGATGCCTTGCGTATGTACCTTGACCGAGCGCGGCGTCAGCACCTGCACGCGCGACGTGCCGAAGTCGCCACCTGCACAGGTATAATGCACCTCGGCGCGATCGAGCGATGTATTGTCGATGGTGCGCGTGCATTGCTTGGCGCGATGCTCCCATTGCATCAGCAGCGCCGGATCGGGCAGGCACGCTCGCTCCCCCCGGCCGCTCGCGGTCTTGCCGATCTCCCACTCGCCCGGCCCGACCATCGCCAGCGGCAAGCCCGCGCCCACCAACAATCCGGCAAACGCGACACAGGCCGAAAGGCGAACAAGGAAACGCAGCGACTCCATGCCCGCGAAACTAACATAGTTTACGTAAAAGTATCTACTGTTCGATCTCGTCGATCGCGATCGGGAAGTCGGTCGCACAGAAAGCGCAATCGACTCGGATGAAACCGTCATCGCCGACCATCCCGGCCCGTTCCTCGACGGGGAAACGGGCGATCACCGAGCGTACATAGTCGGGGTCGCAACGGCACCCGCGCGATAGCGGCACCGCGGGCAGGATCCGCACTTCTTGTTCCTCGTGAAACAGCCGCCACACCAGTTCGTCGAGCGGCAGTTGGCGGTCGAGCAGTTCGTCGTCCTTGACCGACCCGGCAAGCACCGCGACATGCCCCCATTCGGGATGGTCGAGCTTGGTATGGATCCGCTCGCGCCCCTCTTCGCCCTCGGGCAAATGCTGGAA
>JAYTAR010000136.1:0-1851 GCA_043737455.1 Sphingomonadales bacterium
CCTCTGGATGGAAGCGCAGGCCCGCGGCTACGCATCGCCCTATTGGATGACCTACAGGCAGGCCGAGGCGATCGGCGGGCAGGTCCGGCGCGGCGAAAAGTGCAGCCACGCCGTGCTCTACAAGACGACCGACGCCAAGGACGCCGCAGGCGACGCGTCCGTAATGTCGTCGGACGAAAGCCCCGCCAAACGCCGCGTCTTGCGCGCGTTCGCGATTTTCAACGCCGACCAGATCGACGGATTGCCAGCCAAATATGTGGTCACGCCCGCAGCCGTCGAGCCGATGCCCGAAAGCGTCCATCGGCCCAAACTCGAGGCGTTCTTTAGCCGCCTGCCCGCAACGGTGCGCCACGTCGGCCTCGCTGCCTATTACAATCGCAGCCGCGACGAGATCGTCCTCCCGCCGATCGAGCGCTTCGCCTCCTATGACGGATATTTCGCGACGCGCGCGCACGAGACGGCGCACTGGACCGGGCACGAGAAGCGGCTCGATCGCAACTTTGGAAAACGCTTCGGCGACCAGGCCTATGCGTTCGAGGAGCTCGTCGCCGACATCGCATCCGCCATCCTCGGCGCCGAACTGGGGCTGCCCGAAGCCGAGCTCGACAACCATGCCGCCTATCTCGGCCACTGGATCAAGGTTCTCAGCGGCGACAAGAACGCGATCCTGACCGCCGCATCGAAAGCCGACGAGGCCGTCGATCACATCATGGGCTTCGGACAGGCGGGCAGCAACCGCATCGTCGAGCACCGCACCGTCGCGCTCGCGACGGTCTGACCCTTCAACATCGCAACCACAAGGAGGCCGACATGGCCGATTATTTCACGCATCTCGCGTTCGCGATCCCTGCCACGCGCAGCGACGCCGAACGCTTCATCATGGTCATCGAGGCCGCAGCGGGGCACGAGCAAGGCGAGCAAATCGTGCTTCCCCCCGAAATCGATGCCGCGTTCGCAACCCCGACGACGACCGGCAGCTCGATCATCGCTCAGATCTTCGGCGACGATACCAGCTTTGACGTCGATTGCCTGTTCGACGACGCCGCGCAGACGCTGACGATCTACGACCATGGGGGATCACCTGCGATCTGGTCGCTTGCCGAATGCCTGCAGCGTGTTTTCCCCGAAAAGCTGCCCCTCGGGTTCGTCTACGCCAACACCTGCACGAAACACCGCCCAGGCGGCTTTGGCGGCGGTCTCTTTGCGATCGGGCGCGACGCGATCAGCCACAAGACGATCGAGCAGTGCCTCGCAGACGCGCTCATCGAGGTGAAAGGACCAAGCGATGCCGGCTAAGCCCCTACGCCCGATCGCAACGCTCGAAAACGCCTATCGCGTCGCCACGCGCATCGCCGAAGACACCGATGCCGACATGCAGGTCGCAGCAACGGGGGCGCCCGAGCGACCCTTCATCGCCGAGCGCGCGAACGACCGTGCGACAGGTGTCGTCGCGCGCATCCTCTCCCGCTGAACGCCGTCAATCGCGCGCAGCACCCAATTTCCTCCATCGAAAGGCAGTACCATGACCATTGACGCCCTTCGCGACGCTCTCGACCGAATCGTCGAAGCCGACCCCTACGCCAAGGATATGCAGGTCCGCTTCGGGCCCGAAATGCACCACGTCCACGGCGGCTTCTGACCGATTTTAGGAAAGGATATTGAATATGGCAGACCGGGTCTCAGCATCGATCACGATCGGCGGCAGCCTGCCCGTCGAACGCCTCGACGAGTTTGTAACAATCATCAACGATGAAGGCCTGAGCTTCGACTATGAAGGCGGACCGATCGCCGCCAACGAAATCGTCTTCGGAGAGGCGCTGACACTCAGCGCGCATGAAGTGGCATGGGGCA
>JAYTAR010000137.1:0-1849 GCA_043737455.1 Sphingomonadales bacterium
AAAGAAACGAATGACACGGCCGGGCATGATGTCGGCGATGCGCTTATAGTCGCAGTCGGTGAGCGGCTGTGTCAGGCGTCCGGTGCCGAGAGCATCGTCGCACGGCTTGGTGGCGACGAATTTGCTGTCGTTCTTTGGGGCGGGGCGCGAGCGCGCGTCGATGCTGTGCGTGCGTTGGTCACGCGAGCCGATACCGTGGCTTTGGCCAATGCTGTCGTGCCGCTCTCTATGAGTGCCGGGCACGCCGCTACGAATGGCGCGCAGGGCGGTATTCGTCGTCTTTACAAGGACGCCGATCTTGCGCTGTACCGCGCGAAAAGCGAGGGGCGCGGGAATTGGCGCGCTTTCGATCGCAGCTTGCGTGATGAGGACGAAGCGCGGCGGCGAACGGTCGTCGAAGCTCAAGCTGGCATTCTCCGCGGCGAGTTTTTGGTTCACTTTCAACCTATCGTTGATTTGCGGACGAAGGCGCTTGTGAAGCACGAAGCGCTGCTGCGGTGGCAGCACCCGCACCGCGGTTTGCTCTTGCCCGGCGAATTTCTGTCGACGCTCGACGAGCCCGATCTCCTAGGGCCGATCCAGCACGATGTGCTCGAAACCGCGCTGCACGCCGTCGCCTGCGGAGCAACGCCGATGGTGGCGGTCAATTTCATCGCCGCTCAATTACAAGGCGAGAAAGCGGCGGCTGCCGTGCTCGATCGCATCCGCGCGCACGGTGTGCCGCCGTGCTCATTGACTATCGAGGTCAAGGAAACCGTCGCGCTCAGTCGATCCAACGATCAGGTGTTTCGTTGTCTTGCGGCGGTCGCAAAGGCAGGCGTCGGCGTCGCCCTCGACGATTTCGGCACTGGTTACGCCTCATTGGTCCATCTTCGCGACATGCCGACGACGATCCTCAAGGTCGATCGAAGTCTCGTGAGCGAGTTGCCACACGACCCTGTCAGCCTATCGATCGTCGGCAGCGTCATTGCGCTCGGCCATACATTGGGAAAGCGCATCGTTGCCGAAGGGGTGGAGACTGAGGATCAGGCTGAGACGTTGCGAGCGCTGGGCTGCGACTGGGGACAGGGGTATCTTTTCGGATACCCTCAGGAACTGCCTGATGTGGCGGAACGGTTTGCAGCGTAGTGACAGCCGGCTGTAAGTTCTAGCGGCCGATTATCGAGGCGTTGAAGCTTATCGTTCATCTAGCCATCGCCGACCCGCTGTTTGCTCGATTGGCAAAAGGGTTTAGCGCGATAAGAATTGGCGGCGAACGGAACTGGTTAGTGCGAGTGACGCAGACAATTGAGCCAGGAGTACGCTCGAAAGCGTCCATCACGCGAACCCGGCCCGGCGCGCAGGATGAAATTCTTGACGCCGCGCTGCTCCTCTTTTCGCAGCATGGGTTTGATGGCATTTCGACGGCGGCGATCGCCAAAGCCGTCGGCATGTCGCAGTCGGTCGTCATCTATCATTTCGAAACGAAGGATGCGGTGTGGCGCGCCGCGATGCAGCGGCTATTCGATCGTATCGCGATGGGATCGCTCGTCGATCAGGCCGCCTATAAAGACCTCGATCCTTTGTCGCGCATCCGCATCGCGCTACGGCGCTTCGTACATACTTCGGCGCGGTACCCTGCACTCGGTCGCGTCATGCTGTCCGAAGCCACTGCGGGAGGCGCCCGCTTCGATTGGCTATACGAGACTTATCTGCGCCCTACCTATGAAGTCTATCGCCAGCTTTTCAGCGATGCGATCGACGCAGGCGTAATGAAGCCCCACGACCCGTATCTGGTGATGATGTTCGCGCATTCGGGCGCGGCGATGTTATTCAATCTGGCGCCGATGACCGAACGTCTGCTGGGCCG
>JAYTAR010000138.1:0-1846 GCA_043737455.1 Sphingomonadales bacterium
TCGGCATCGCTCAGGCAAACCAGCCGCCACCAGGCACCGCGCAATTTGAACGCGCCGACCGGCTGCAGCGACTCGCACTTCACGAAGACATCGACGCCGCCGATCGCGACCGGCAACAACGGCGTCGGGGGTACGATCGCCGCGACCGCGCGCGCCGCCGCCACGACGCCCGCCTGCGTCGGTATGCGTCGCTCCGTGGGTCGCGCGTCACCGCTCACAGCGGTTCTCCTTTACAGTTTGGCTTCGCCTTCATATATCGCCGCTTGCTGCTCCATGGGACTTCCACCGCAAGGCAGCTATTTCGAACCTGCCGCAAGGCAATTGGAGGTCTCTTGATTTGCACAAGCATCATAGCGCGCTGGGGCTAGCGACTGCCCGCAAGCCGGTCCAGCCGGTAACGCTGACCCGTCCGCATGCCGCCCGGCGCGCTGCTCGATTCTTCGTCGAGAATTTTCCGGGGCGGTCGATCTACGCGGTGAAGGCCAACCCTTCGCCCGATCTGATCGAATTGTTGTGGGACAGTGGCATCACGCATTACGACGTGGCGTCGATTGCCGAGGTGCGTCTCGTCGCGGGGCTGCTGCCGCGTGCGACTTTATGTTTCATGCACCCAGTGAAAGCTGAGGAAGCGATCGCCGAGGCGTACCGCGTCCACGGCGTGCGTACATTCTCGCTCGATACGATGGAGGAGCTCGACAAGATCGTTCGCGCCACCTCAGGGCCGGGGGGCGTCGCGACCGACCTGACCTTGTGCGTGCGCGTGCGGGTTTCGTCCGAGCATTCGAAGCTGAGCCTGGCGTCGAAATTCGGTGCGCTGCCCGGCGAGTTGCGCGAGCTGCTCGTCGCGACGCGGCAGGTCGCCGATGCGCTCGGCATCTGCTTCCACGTCGGTAGCCAGGCGATGACGCCCGCCGCCTATTCCGAAGCGATAGCGCGCGTGCGCGCGGCGATCGTCGAGGCCGCAGTAACCGTCGACGTCGTCGATGTCGGCGGCGGCTTTCCCTCGTCATATCCGGGCATGGAACCGCCGCCGCTCGAAGTCTTCTTCGACGTCATCCACCGCGCGTTCGAAGATCTGCCGGTCAGCTATTCGGCCGAATTGTGGTGCGAGCCCGGCCGTGCGTTGTGCGCCGAATATTCGTCGTTGATCGTGCGCGTGGAAAAGCGGCGTGGTGACGAGCTGTACATCAACGACGGTGCCTATGGCGCGTTGTTCGATGCGGCGCATATCGGCTGGCGCTTTCCGGTCGAGTTGCTGCGCGAGGGCATGAGCCGCGCGAAGTTTCTGCCGTTCAGCTTTTACGGGCCGACGTGCGACGACATGGACCATATGGCAGGGCCGTTCCTGCTCCCCGCCGATACCGAGGCGGGCGATTATATCGAGATCGGCATGCTTGGCGCTTATGGCTGTGCGATGCGCACCGGGTTCAACGGCTTTGGTTCGGTCGACACGGTCGAAGTGACCGACGAGCCGATGATGTCGCTTTATGGCGAAGCCCTGCCAAAGCGCGCATCGAACGTCGTCACGCTGTAGAATCCGCCTCTCCCGCCTTCGCGGGAGACGTTATAGATGTCGCCTCTCCCGCCTTCGCGGGAGAGGATACGAAGACTTGGCAGCTTGCTGCCTAGTCGTAGTTGGTGAGGGCCCTCACCCTCCCACCGCTTTGCGGCGGGCCCCTCCCTCTCCCGCGAAAGCGGGAGAGGGGCTCAACGGAGAATAATATGACCCCCCAGATCAACGCCCAGCGCAAGGCCGAACTCCTCTCCACACAAGTCGAACACATCGACATCACGAGCTTCGATGCGCGCCCGATCGTCGAGGCGATGGGCAAGATGAGCTTCACCA
>JAYTAR010000139.1:0-1846 GCA_043737455.1 Sphingomonadales bacterium
ATGACGGCGCGCACGTTCCAGGCTCCGCGCGTCAGCTGCGTCCATTTACCCGCCTGCCAGCGGTAGAGATGATTGAACCCGTCGCGCGCGGACGACCACAACAGGCTGCCGTCGGCAAGCGCGCGGAAATCGTCGTGAAGGTCGATCCAGGTCTTTGCGCGCTCGGTGAAGACGACACTCGACGCGCCGGTCGCAGGGTCGACGCGGAGCAGGTCGAGGGTCTTCTGATCGCGACTTTCGCGCTGGACGTACAGCGTCTTGCCATCGGCCGACCAATCGACACGAGCGAGATAGATGTCGTCGTTCGACCCCAGATCGACCTTGGCAATGCCACCACCGTCGGGGCGCATCGTGAACAGCTGCACATTGGCGTTGGGCGTGCCGGCCGCCGGATACCGCTGGTCGAAAACTTTCGTGCCCTCCGCGCCGATCGCCGCGCGACTGACGATGCCGACCCTGCTTTCGTCGACGCGCGCGACCGCGATCCGGCTGTCGTCGGGAGCCCACCATGCGCCCTTTGTCCGGTCCATTTCCTCTTGCGCGACGAATTCGGCGAGACCCCAGCTGAGCGTGGCGCCGCCGTCGCGTGTCAATCGGCGCTCGGCGGCGCTCGCGAGATCGATCACGTAGAAATTCTGGTCGCGCACGAAGCTGACGAAGCCGCCCTTCGGGCTGACCCCGGCGTCGAGTTCGCCCTGCGACGTCGTCGTCAGCCGCCGAACGGTCCCATCGGTCTTCGCCAGATAGATGTCGCCGTCGAGCGGGACGATCACATTCTGGCCATCGACGGCCCAGTCGTACGCGACGATGCCCTTCGTACCGCCGATGCGGGCACGCTCGCGCTGCATCTTTTCGGCCTCGGACAAATCGCCGCCACCGAATTTGGTCGAATCGAGCAGCATGCGCGCTTCGCCGGTGCTGGTGTCGGTCGCCCACAGATCGAACCGTTCGCGATCGTCGGCGCGCGCGCGCAGGCTGGTGAGCAGCGCTCCGTCGGGCGAGAGTTTCAACGCGCGCGGGGCCGGCCCGTTGAGGTTCGGCGAGGCAAACACGCGTTCGAGCGTCAGCTTTTGCGGCGGCACGACGGCCTCCTGCGCAGTCGCCGCACCTGCCGTCATCGCCAAGATCATCGCTACCACCCGCTTCATCGCTGCACCCCAAACGCTTGTTCTCGCCATCAAGCGGGTGCAGCCGCCGCGCGCAAGGGGGTCGCTGATTTGAAGGTGCTCGGCGGTAGATCGCACCGCGGTCGACGGCTAGACGGACAGCCGCTCGCGTTTCACACTTCGCTAACCCGGAAAGAATCATGGCTGAAGAGGCGGCACGCTCGGCGATCCTGACGCTTTTGGCGGCGCGAGGGTCCGAAAAGACGATATGTCCGTCCGAAGCGGCGCGAGCGATCGGCGGCCGCGAGTGGCGCGACGTCATGCCAGCGGTTCATGCGGCGGCACTGGCGCTGGCAAAACAGGGCTCGATCGAGCTGCGACAAAGCGGAACGCGTCGCGAACCAGGCACGATCGTGGGCGTTTATCGTATCGCGGCGGCGAGCGGGGCCTGCGAACCAGGCCGATCGTGACATGAAATAGCCGAAATTGCTGCAAAATCGACGGTTTTGCGTGCGTTCACTTCACACACTTCACAGGGTGAGCGACCAATTTGCTTTCCATTTCAAAGAGCGCGTTCAAAGAGCGTGCTGGCGACCCGAGCGCACGCCTGCTGGCACGCGCTGCTGGCGTAGGACAGGGCAAGCCGCCCAGCCGCCGGCCGTGCTGGCCGCAAGTGAAAAAGCCGGTGCTAATCCGCGTCGGTGTCGTGGTGCAGCGTATCCCTGACCCACAGGATCGAA
>JAYTAR010000140.1:0-4772 GCA_043737455.1 Sphingomonadales bacterium
CCGCCGAGGCCGATCGGCAGGAACTGCCCGGCCGAATGTTCATAGGCGTGGCTGAGCGGCAGGAACGACAGGAACACTTCCTCCCCCCAGCCGAAATCATGCTCGAAAATGTCGATGCAGCCCGCGACATTGTGCAGGATCGCGCCGTGATGCTGGCGCACGCCGCGCGGGGCGCCGCCGGTACCGCTGGTGTAGATGATACACGCCAGATCGCCGCGCGCGAAGTCCGCGCCCGCCGCGACCGCCGCGACATCGGGGTCGTGTGCCGCGATCAGCGCGCCCCAGTCGTGATAGGCGACGTCGCCCGACTGGCCGATCCGGATGTCCTCGATCCCGATCACCGCCTTGCAATGCGACGAACGCAACACCGACGGCATCAGATTGCGCGCGAGCTTGGCGGTCGAGACAATGGCGATGGTCGCGCCCGAATCGCCGAGGATATGGGCATGATCGCGTTCGGTATTGGTGACATAGGTGGGCACGGTTACCCCGCCCGCCGCCATGATCGCCAGGTCGGCGATGCACCATTCGGGGCGGTTCTCGCTGACGACGATGACGCGGTCGCCGCGCTTGACGCCAAGCCCTTTCAGCGCGGCAGCGAGGCTCGCGACCTCGCGCGCGGCTTGTGCCCAGCTGCGCGATTGCCACGCCCCGCCGCGCTTTGCGTGCAGGAACGGCGCGTCGCCATGCTCACGCGCGCGCGTGAAGAACATGGTGACAAGGTTGGGAAAGGTTTCGAAGCTGCGCATCGTCTCTCTCGTTCGTCGCTTTATCGCGACTTTGGCATTGGGTAGATTTGGCAACGCGCCCTGTCTATATCGACCCTATGAGCGCGCTTGCCTTCGATACCTATCGCTACGTCAAGCGTCTGCGCGAAGCCGGCGTCAGCGAAGAGGCAGCCGCTGTCCATGCAGAGGCGCTTAATGACACAGTCGTCGAGGCGCTGGTGACGAAGGCTGTATTCGACACACGCATCGCCTCGCTCGAGGCCAATCTGCGGATCGAGATGCGCGACCAGAAGGTCGACCTATTGAAATGGCTTATTCCCTTGATGGTCGGTCAGGTCGCTGCCGTCGCAGCACTCGTCAAACTGCTTTAGTTTTACTCGACAAGGCTTTCGCCGACGCCGCGCGGATCGGCGGCGCCGCGCCAGCCATCGGCGGTACGTTCGATCGCATTCAGCTTCGACGGCAAGTCCGACGCGACGACGGTGCGGCCGAGTGCGGCAAGTTCGTTCTGAATCGCAGCAAGCCTGGTGTCCTTTTCGACAAGCAGCGACTCGTTGCTGAAATACAGGTTCGGCAGCGCCACCGCGTCCTTGGCCGACAGTCCCCAGTCGAGCACGCCGACCAAAGTCTTCATGACGTGCATGATGATGCGCTTGCCCCCCGCCGAGCCGACCGCGAGCAGCACCTTGCCATCGGGGCCGTAGACGATCGTCGGCGACATCGACGACAAGGGCCGCTTGCCTGCCACGACCGCATTGGCGACCGGGGCACCGTCCTTGACCGGCGTCGCGGTGAAGTCGGTCAGTTCGTTGTTGAGGACGAAGCCGCCCGCGATCAGCTGGCTTCCGAACGGACCCTCGACGGTTGAGGTCATGCTCGCGACATTGCCCGCGCCGTCGACCGCGACGAAGTGCGTCGTCCCCGCCACCTCGCCCGACACGCCGGCGGTCCGGGGCCGCGCGCCGGGCGGCGTACCAGCCTCGATCTTGGCGATCGCGCTGGTCGGTGCGATCAGCGCCGAACGACTTTTCAGATAGGCGCGGTCGATCAGCCCCGCGACCGGCACCGCGACGAAATCACTGTCGCCCAGCCACTTCTCGCGGTCGGCATAAGCGAGCAGCATGGCTTCGCCGATCACATGCCAGCCGCCCGGCGTGTCGGGGCCCATCGCCTTCATGTCGAAGCGTTCGATCATACCCAGCATCTGTAGAATCGTCGTCGCGCCCGACGAGGGCGGGCCCATGCCGCACACTTTATATTGGCGGTACGGCGCGCACACCGGCGCCCGCTCGACCGCGCGATAGGCGGCGAGGTCGGCGGCGGTCAGTTGCGCGGCGTTCTTCGTCGAGCCCGCGACCGCGGCGGTGATCGCGCGCGCGGTATCGCCGGTGTAAAACGCGTTGGGCCCGCGCTTCGCGATCGTGCGCAGCGTCGCCGCAAGCGCCGGGTTCTTGACGATCGCACCGACCGGCTTGGCGACGCCATTGTCCGAGAACAGCGCCTGCGTCGCCGGGAAGTCCTTCCACACCGGAGCCAGGAAGCGTAGCATGGCCGCCATCGGGCGGCTGACCGCATAGCCCTCCTCCGCCAGGCGGATCGCGGGGTCGAACAGCTTGGCCCATGGCAGCTTGCCCCATTTGCGGTGCGCCTTCTCCATGAGGCGGATGTTGCCCGGCACCCCGACCGACATTCCGCCCGCGACCGCTTGCAGGAACGGCAGCGGCTTGCCCGTCGCATCGAGGAAACGTCCCGGAAGCGCGCTCGCGGGTGCTTTCTCGCGGCCGTCGATCGTCGCCAAAGCGCCCGTCTTGCCATCGTGATAGACAATGAAGCCGCCGCCGCCGATCCCCGAGGATTGCGGCTCAACGACGGTGAGCGCTAGCATCATCGCCATCGCCGCGTCGGCGGCGCTGCCCCCGGCGCGCAACATTTCCTGCCCCGCGGCACTCGCGCGCGGGTCGGCGGATGAAACCACGCCGCCTTTGGCGAGCAACGGCTGGGCGAGGACGAGCGCGACGAACGCGAGCAAAGTGCGGATCATGGCCTTACCCTAGGCGGAGATGCGCGGCGCATCAACGCCGACCAGCGCTGCAATCGAGGTCACGCCGTCGCGCCGCATCAGCGCGACGAGACCGTCGTTGATCGCGCGGGCAATGCCGGGGCCAAGGTAGACAAGCGCCGAGTAGAGCTGCACCAGCGACGCGCCCGCACGCAGCCGGGCATAAGCCGCCGCGGCACTGTCGATGCCGCCCGCCGCGACGAGCGGGATGCGCCCGCCGCTTTCGCGTGCAAAGGCGTGCAGCCGGTCGAGCGCCAACGCCGCGAGCGGCATGCCCGACAGCCCGCCGGTTTCACTTGCGTGGCGCGAACGCAGCATCGGGCGCGATACCGTCGTATTGCCGATCACGATCGCGTCGATGCCGTGCGCGATGCTCGTCGCGACGATGCGCGCCACGTCGGCATCGTCCAAGTCGGGCGCGACCTTCAACCAAACCGGCGGTCCGCCCGGCGACCGCACTTCGCGAATGGCGGTGAGCAGGTCGACGAGCTCGCCGCCCGCCTGGAGGTCGCGCAGGCCCGGCGTATTGGGACTGCTGATGTTGACGCACAGATAATCGGCCACCGGACCCATCGTGAGGATGCCCGCGACATAGTCGGCGATGCGGTCGACACTATCCTTGTTCGCGCCGATGTTGACGCCGACGATTGCCCCGCCGCGTCGCTCGGCCAGGCGCATGCGCGCCGCCGCGTGTCCGCCATTGTTGAACCCCATGCGATTGACGACGCCCTGGTCCTCGACCAGCCGAAACAGCCGCGGTTTGGGGTTGCCCGCCTGCGCGCGCGGCGTCAGCGTGCCGACCTCGACCGATCCGAAGCCGAGCGTGAGCATCGCATAGGGCACTTCGGCGTCCTTGTCGAAACCCGCCGCAAGACCGACGGGCGACGCGAACGCGACGCCTGCGACGATACTGGTCAGACAGGGGTCATGGCGCATTGTTCGGCGCGGCATTGCCTTTAGCGCCGCGATCGTCAGCCGATGCGCGCGTTCGGGATCGAGCGCGAATAACGCCGGACGGGCAAAAGTGAACGGAGACATTGATGGGCGCTTAGCTACTGACCTCGGGGCGTCAACGGGGCCGGGCCATCGATCACGACGTGCCGATCGCCGCCGTCGCCGATCAGCCGCGCCGACACCCCGTGCACCGCGGCGATACGGGCGGGCGTCATCGTGTCGGCGACACTGCCGTCGGCGACGATCGCCCCCGCGCTCATCCAGATCAGCCGGTTCGCGAAGCGTGCCGCGAGGTCCAGATCGTGCAGCACGACGAGCGCGCCGCCGCCCGCATCGACGAAATCGCGCAGGATGCGCATCGTGTGGTGCTGGTGAAGCGGATCGAGCGCGGCGACAGGTTCGTCGGCGACGATCAGCGGCGCTTCGCTCGCAAGCGCGCGCGCCAGATGCATCCGCGCGGTTTCACCCCCCGACAGCGTATCGGCGGCACGATCGGCGAACGCGTCGAGATCGGCAGCCGCGAGCGCACGTGCGACCGCCGCCGCATCGACCGTTCCCAGCCGCCCGAGCACCGCGCCATGCGCGAACCGCCCGAGCGCCACGACGTCGCGCACGCGCTGCGGCCAGGCAAGCGGGCGCTGTTGCGGAAGATAAGCGACACGGCGCGCGCGATCGGCGGCGGGCAGCGCGTGTGCGGTCACCGCATCGATCGTCGCCGACCCGTGCGAAGGGCGGACGAGGCCGAGCATCAGCCGCAGCAGGCTGGTCTTGCCCGCGCCGTTCGGCCCGATCAGCGCGGCGAGCTGTCCGGGAGGTAGCGTTAGCTGCGCACCACGGACCAACCACGCGCCGTCGATCGCAAGCCCGGCGTCGGCAAGGCGCAGCACCGTCATCGCCGGCGCGCCGCGATCAGGACGAACAGCGGCGCACCGATCAGCGCGGCGACGACGCCAAGCTTCAATTCATTGTCCGCGGGGATCAGCCGCACGCCGATGTCGGCGAGGACGAGGAACAGTCCGGCCAGCAGCGCG
>JAYTAR010000141.1:0-1840 GCA_043737455.1 Sphingomonadales bacterium
TTGTTGGTCTGGAAACCCTTGGCGTAGCGCGCATAGACCGCCAGATTGGGCGTGAACTGATAGTTCGCGCCGACCGTATAAGCCGCCTTCCGCCGCGTCGCCTTGCGTGATGAAAAGGTTCCGTCGAAGGTCGAGCCGACGTTGCGGATCACGCCCACGACACCGGGTTGCACTGGTTGGTTGATCGCCGCACCATTGCCGTCGCGTGCCTTCGCCTTGTCGCTTTCATAGCGGATGCCGGCGTCGATGCGCAGATTCCCGAAGGCGATTTCGTCGTTGATGTAGAGTGAGGTGGTCGAGTCGTCGCGCTCGCGAATGCCCGCGCCCCAGTCGCCGTAGGACACGAGGCCATTATCGCTGAGGGTGCCGACGACATTGTTGTTCGCGTCGAGGGCGACGATATCATAGATGTCGCTGTTGGTGCGGACATCGTTGACAACGCTCGCGGTGGCAGACTGATTTTGCGACCGCTTGACGTTGTAATACATGATCCCGGCGGTCAGCGAGTTCTTGAAACTGCCGCTGTCATATTCCCAACGGCCACCGGCATTGATGCCGAAGTCCTTGCCGCTGACATAATCATGATTGAGCGTGGTGCGCTGCAGGAAGCCGTTGCCGTTCAGCGCGTTCAAGGCACCAACCTGGTTCGATCCGAGCACGACGCCCGTCCGCAGATTCTTGATGCCGAACCGGGCGGAGCCCGGAAACGCCAAGGAGCCGGCAGTCAGGAGACTGTTGATCGGTGAGGATGCACCCGGGGTCAGATAATTGAGCGCGCTCGTCAGGCCCGCATTGCCGGTCCCCGATCCCGGGAACAAACCATTGAAGTCATAGGAATATTTGAAATAGCGTGACTTGACGAAAATGTCGATTCCGTCGGTCAGCGGCTTTTCAAAATCGACGCGGACCTGAGCGGTCTTCACTCTGACGCCATCGCGATACTTGAAATCGCGGAACCCGTCGGCCTCCACGAAGGTCGACACCGGCACTGCGATATTGGCGAACGCATCGCCGCCGACATTGCCAAACTGGGTCCCTAGACCTGGAATGCCATCAGGATTGCCATTGTCGTAGGCGTAGGGCTGGGTAGCGTAATAGGGGTTCTCGACTTCGCCGCCCTTGGCCGACAGCCGGATCGATCCCCCGCCGTCGAAACGATATTCGACCGCACCCTTGATGCGCCAACCCTGGTAATCGAACGGGTTCTTGCGCGTCCCGGGGTTGGACTGAATGTAGCCGCCAATATTGAACGCGAGATTGTCGGCCAGGGGCTGCGAATAATAGAAATCGCCGCGCTTCTGCCCGTAGTTGTAAGCGCTGACCCGCGCGATGCCCTGCGGCTTGTTGAAATTGGGGCGGCGCGAGATGAAATTGATCGTCGCGCCCGCGCCGTTGACCGTCAGCACGCCCGACGAACCACCCTTGACCGCCTCGAGCCGATCGATGGTCAGATCCTGGTCGAAGAAGAAATCGGCGCCGCCGCCGCTGTAGGAAATCGGCAGGCCGTCTTCTTCCAGCTGCACGAAGCGCTGTCCGCCGCCCTGCAGGCCGCGCACCGAGTAATTGTTCGAGATCGGCCCAGCCGTTCCTTCGACGAAGATGCCCGGAACGAGTTCGAGCAGTTCGGCGGTCGAGCGCGGCGCCTTGCGGTCGATATCGGCCGCGGTCGCCAGCGTGATGTCGGCCGACGAGGTGATCAGCGGACGATTGCGCGAAGTCTGGCCCGTGACGATGATCGTTTCCGCCTCGTCGGACTGGGCGACCGGCGCCGGATCGGCTGCGACGACGACCGGGTCGGCAACGGGGGTCTGGGCGAGGGCCGGGGCGGCGAAGAAAGCAG
>JAYTAR010000142.1:0-1840 GCA_043737455.1 Sphingomonadales bacterium
ATCCTGCCCGCAGCGGCGCTGTTCTGGGCGGTGTTCAATCCACCCGATTTGGGGGAGACGGTCCAGCTGATCTGGCTGGCGGTATGCAACACGATGCTGCTGCAGGCGATGACACTGTACCACACGCCGCACCTCGCGCTCGGTGGCGAAATGTCGAACGACTATCTCGAGCGGACCAGCATCATGGGCTTCAACACGGTCTGCCTGTGGCTGGGCGATACGCTCGCGTGGGTGTTGTCGTTCCGCCTGTTCTTCGCGAGCACCGAGCAGTTCGCCAACGGTGCACTCGATCCCAACCGCTGGCCGCTGTTTTCCGCATCCTTCGCGATCGCGATCTTCGTGCTGCTGTCCTATTCGAGTTGGTCGACCCGTCGTTTCATCCCGTATCTGCCGCAACCTGCCACGGCGACACCGGGGTTCGGTTTCCGCGAACTGTTCCGCGACGCCGGGCGCGCGTTGTCGAACCGCAACTACGTGGTGTTGCTCGTCGGGCTGTTCTTCCTGTCGCTGATGGTCGGCGTGCGTTCGGGGCTGTCGCTCTACACGCTGAGCTACTTCTGGCAGCTGAACAACGATCAGATCGGCCTGTTCGTCATCGGCAGCTTCTTTGGCTACGCCGTCGCGGCGACCGTCGTGAAGCGGGTGCACGCCCGCTTCGACAAGCGCTGGACGGGAGCCTTCGCGGTGCTGCTCTATGCCGTCGGCCCGGCGCTGGCACCGTTGCTCGGCTGGCTTGGCTTCATCAGCCACGAAACCGCAGGCATCATGTGGATCGTCATGGCGTTCGGCGCGCTGGGCCATGTCGCCTTCAGCCTGATGACGACCACCGTCTATTCGGCGCTGGCGGACATCGCCGACGAGAACGAGTTGAAGTTCGGGATCCGGCAGGAGGGCGTACTGTATTCGACGCGCACCTTTTTCGCGCGCGTCGATCAAGCGCTCGGCACCGCCCTGGCCGGCTGGGTCCTGACGATCATCGCGTTCCCGGCGAAGGCGACACCGGGCGCAGTCGATACCGAGGTGCTGTCGAACCTTGCGCTCGCGACCGTGCTGTCGACCGCCCCAGGGCTCGTTGCCGCCGCCAGCTACAGTTTCCTGCGCGTCACGCGCGCGACGCACGATGCGACACGTGCCGCCCTCGACGCGCGGCGGCAACTGGCGGGCGATGCGCCGGTCGCCTGAAGCGGGCTGCCCGGCTAGTTGCGATACGCCTGCGCGAGCACCGCGACTTCGTCGAACATCGTCCATTCCTCGACGACCACGGGTCCGACGAAGCGCAGATGCGTCATGCCCATCACCGAGACCGGTCGCCCCGAAGGCACTGCGCCGAGTAGGCCGCCGGGCGAGGTGGTACCTTCGAGGGTCCAGCGCACCGCGACGATGACGCCGTCGGTTTCCTCGGACCAGCTGACGTGCTCGATGCGCAGCGTTGCGTCAGCCAGGCTTGCGAGCAGGCCGATGATCAGCGAACCCAGGTTGCGCTGCCCCATCGCGACACGTCCGCCGGCCCAATGCGCGATGACGTCGGGTGCATAGGCGTGCGGGATGTGATCGAAGCGCCGCATGTTCCAGATGCGGCTGAAATGGTTGGCGACCCAGCCGTCGATCGTGTCGGTCGGTCCGTCATAGGCGTTGCGCGGCGCCTGCCCTTGCAGTCGCGTTGGCAGCGACACGACGGGCGTCTCGAGCAGCGGGATTTCGGCGAGCCGTCGTGCCGTTTCATGCAGGTCGAAGCCCATCTGACGGACTGCCGCGCCATTGTCGCGCACCAGCCATTCGGTATGGATGCGGTTCTCGCGGCTGATACAATCGGCCGCGAAGCGGATGGAGGCGCGTCGAC
>JAYTAR010000143.1:0-1835 GCA_043737455.1 Sphingomonadales bacterium
GACGCCGAATGGCCGTTCGCCGGACCTTTCTTCGGCGGCAACCAGACGATCACGCCGCGTATCCAGATCGTCGGTGCCAGCGGCGGCCAGAACCGCGGCATCCCGAACGAAGACGCGCGCGCCGTCGACCTCGAGGACATCACGATCTTCGATCTCAACCGCTTTCCCGGCTACGATCGCTGGGAGGGCGGCGCGCGCGTCACCTACGGTGTCCAATACCGCTTCCAGCGCCCGCGTTTCGCGCTGACCACCGAGATCGCGCAGTCGACGCGTCTCGACGACCGCGGCGAGCTGTTCCCCGGCGGCTCCGGCCTGTCGGGCAAGCTGTCCGACATCGTCGGGCGCACGACGATGAAATACGGGCGACTGGTGTCGCTGACCCACCGTTACCGCATCGACAAGTCGAGCCTGTCGGTGCGGCGCAACGAGATCGACCTCGCGGTCGGTTCCGACCGCACCTATGCGACGCTGGGCTACATCCGACTCAACCGCGACATCAATACCGAGGATCTGGCGGACCGCGAGGAAATCCGCGTCGGGGCGCGCGTCGCGTTTGCCAAATACTGGTCGGTGTTCGGCTCGACGATCGTCGACCTGACCTCGCGGGGTGAAGACCCGACGTTCGGCGACGACGGGTTTTCGCCGGTGCGCAGCCGTGTCGGCGTGGCATATGAAGACGAATGCTTCCGCTTCGGCGTGACCTGGCGGCGTGATTATCTGACCGACCGCGACTTCCGCAGCGGCAACACCTATCAACTTTCGGTCGCCTTCAAAAACCTCGGCTTTTAATCGTCCATTCACGCCCACGCTTCCAAATATGACGTGCGCGCGCTAAGAGGCGCGGCCGGCGGTGGACGGGGCCGCCCAGGAGACAATAATGCGTAAGTTGCTACTCGCGGCGTTGGTCGGCGCGGTCGGCGCGACGGGGGCCACCGCTCAGGATGTCCTGAACAGCGATGCGACCGCGGCGGAGATCCGCCTGCTCGGCGATATCGATCCGGCGCTCCGCAAGGCACAGGCGATCGTCAACAACGACATCATCACCGACACCGACGTCGAGCAGCGCCTCAACCTCGTCATCGCCGCCAACGGCGGCCAGATCGACCCCGAGGAGCGCAACCGACTGCGCCTGCAGGTGATCCGCAACCTGATCGACGAGAAGCTGCAGGTCCAGGAGGCGGTGTCCAAGGATATCAAGATCGCCGACAGCGAGATCGAAAGCGCCTTCACCCGCGTCGCCACCAATTTCAAGCAGACCCCCGCGGGCTTCGCCAGCTTCCTGCAGAATTCGGGCAGCAGCCCGGCGTCGATCAAAGCGCAGATCCGCGGCGAGCTGGCGTGGAGCCGCCTGCTCCGCCGTCGTGTCGAGCCGACCGTGAACGTCGGCGACGAGGAGGTTCAGGCGGTGATCGCCCGGATGAACGCCTCGAAGGGCCAGGAGGAGCTTAACCTCCGCAAGATCTTCCTGCCGGCATCGAGCGAGAATGAAGCACAGGTGATGCGCGAGGCGGCGATCTATGTCGGCGAAATCCGCGCCGGCTCGTCGTTCACGGTTTATGCGCGCCAGGTGTCGCAGGACGCGACGCGCAACGCCGGTGGGGCGATCGGCTGGATCGCGCCCGCGCAGCTCAGCGAGGCCGTCGCGCCGGTCGTTGCGGCATTAAAAGCCGGCGAGACCAGCGAGCCGTTCGCGGTGCCCGGCGGCGTCGAGATCTGGCATCTGGAGGGCAAGCGCACCGCGATGGCAGGCGATCCCGGGGAAGCGGTGCTCAATTTGAAGCAGCTGTCGCTCGCGTTCCCGGCCCAGTCGACCGAGGCGCAGGGCCAGGTGATCG
>JAYTAR010000144.1:0-4743 GCA_043737455.1 Sphingomonadales bacterium
AAAACGATGCAGGGAAGTTGCTGCTGTGGAGCGGTGAAATTCGAGCTCCTGGCGAGGCCTTCGACGATGGGGACATGCCATTGCTCGCGTTGTCGCAAAGTGGGAGCGAGCACATTCGTTTTCGTCAAGGCCGATGATTTCAGATGGATATCTGGGCGTGCCGACGTGCAGCAATACGAGCCGTTGCCGCCGTACAAATACGCGCGATGCTTCTGCAGAATTTGCGGCACCGCGTTGGGTGAAATCACTTCGAGCCAGGCAAGCTTTCCAATCGCAGCAAATACGATCGACGACGATCCTGGCGTGAGGAACCGCTTTCACGAATTCGTGGCGGAAAAGCCCGGGTGGTACGATATCCGCGACGAGGCCAAGCAATTCGAGGGCTATCCGACAAAGTCGTAGGCCGAGGTTCACTTCGGGGCGAAATCGTCGGAAAGACCCGCAGTTTTCGCCCAGCTGTCGCTCGCTTCCTGCCTTATTGCTGCTATGGGCGCGCCGATGGATCGCCCGCTCCCTTCGCGTCCCGAATTCGTCGCGCTGATCGCCAGCGTGATGATGATCGTCGCGTTTGCGATCGATTCGATGCTGCCGGCACTTCCGGCGATCGGGCGCGACCTGGGCGTCGCGAATGCGAACCGCTGGTCGTTCGTCATCACCTTCTTCACGATCGGCTTTGGCGTCGCGCAATTGTTCATCGGCACCTTGTCCGACCGCTTCGGGCGGCGGCGGCTGATGCTCGGCTCGCTTGTCGCTTTCGCGCTGTGCAGCATCCTGGCGGCGGTCGCGACAAGCTTCACGCTGCTGCTCGCTGCGCGCACGCTGCAGGGTATCGCGGCGGCAGGGACACACGTCATTGCCCGCTCGGTCGTGCGCGACCGGTTTGCGGGGCGTGCGATGGCGCAGATCATGAGCTTTGCCAGCGCCATCTTCATGGCCGCGCCGATCGTCGCGCCGTTCATGGGAACGGCGATCCTGCTGGTCGCGCCGTGGCGGTGGATCTTCGTCGTGCTGGCCGCGATCGGTGCCGTCATGTTCGTGTGGATCGCGCTGCGCCTGCCCGAAACACTGGCGGTGCAGAACCGCCGCGCACTGTCGCCCGCGGGTGTGCGGGCCAGCGCGCGCATCGTGATTTCGGACCGTCAGTCGATCGCCTACACGATCGCCAACGCGTGCCTGTCGGTGACGATCATGGGGTTTCTGACGTCGGTGACGCTGGTCTTCGGGCAAACGCTCGGCCGTGCCGATCTGCTCCCCTACGGCTTCGCCGCGATGGCGGGCGTGATGATGATCGCATCGCTCGTCAACGCGTCGATCGTGCGCCGGTTCGGCATGCGGCGGATCGGGCACGGTGCCCTGCTCGGGCTGACCTTCTTTGCCGCAGCGCATGCGGTTGTATCGGCGACGATCGGTGACAGCCTGATCAGCTTCGTGGTGCTCCAATCGCTGATGATGGCGTGCTTCGCGCTGTGCGCGGGCAATTTCGGCGCGATGGCGATGGAGAATATGGGCGAGGTCGCGGGCACCGCCAGCTCGTTGCAGGGCTTCGTCGCGACGCTGGTCGGCGCGATCGGCGGGGCGACGATCGGGCAGAGTTTCGACGGGACGACGGTACCGCTCTACGTGGGAGCGACGCTGGCCGGGCTGGTGGCGCTCGGCGTGATCGTGCGTGCCGAGGGGCGGCTGTTCGTGCCGCGCCACGCGGCTGCAGGAGAGTGACGATGTCGTACTGGCTGCTGAAATCGGAACCCGACAAATATGGTTGGGACGATCTGGTCCGCGACGGGCGCACGGTGTGGGACGGGGTGCGCAACCACACTGCGGCGATCAACCTGCGCGCGATGAAGCCCGGCGATCGCGCGTTCTTCTACCATTCGAACGAGGGCAAGGAGATCGTCGGCGTGGTAGAGGTGGTGCGCGAGCATTATCCCGATCCCAAGGACGCGACGGGGCGCTTCCCGGCGGTCGATGTCGCGCCCGTCGAGCGCTTGCCCCAGCCAGTGACGCTGGCAGCGATCAAGGGCGATCCTGCCTTTGCCGACATGGCGCTCGTGCGCCTGTCGCGGCTTTCGGTCGGGCCGGTGCGCGACGACGAATGGTCCCGCATCATGGCGATGGCGCAAGTTTAGGCTTGCCGCGCTTTCTGCAGCCCGCCGGCGATCCTGCGCGCAAGGCCGCGCGGCGTCAGGCGCACCGTTTCGGCGAGGATGGTGTTCATCGCCCCTGATATCTTGACCGCCTGGTTCGCGTCGAGCGCGGCCAGCCCGTCGCGCACCACGGCGTCGGGGCCGCTCGCCATGCGCGCGAACATCGCCATGTCGGTCATGCCCGCGACACCGGCGAACTCGGTATGCGTTGGACCGGGACAGAGTGCCGCGACGCGGACGCCCTGGTCGCGTACTTCCTCGTGCAGCGCCTCGCTGAACGACAGGACGAACGCCTTTGTCGCATAATAGACCGCCATCCACGGCCCCGGCTGGAACGCCGCGGTCGACGCGATGTTCAGGATGCCGCCCGACTTGGCCGCGATCATCCCGGGCAGGACGCCGTGGCACAGGTCCATCAGCGCGATGCAGTTCAGCCGCACGATCGCCGACTGGCGCGCGCGGTCGATCGTGGCGAAGTCGCCGCGCACGCCCGCGCCCGCGTTGTTGATCAGCGTTGCGACCGGTCGTCCCGCCACGTGCGCGATCACGGCTTGCGCGCCGTCATGCTCGCCCAGGTCGACGCTGAGCGTTTCGACCGGCACCTGCGCCCGCAAGCGTTGGGCAAGCTGTTCGAGCCGATCGGCGCGGCGCGCGACGAGCAGCAGGGGTTGCCCACGCTTCGCAAGCGCCTCGGCAAAACCGACGCCCAGTCCCGCCGAGGCACCCGTCACGATCGCCAACCCGCTCATTTCGCTGCTCCCGTCGGCGGCGCGAACAGCGCGGCATCGACCGGCACGTTCACTTTCGTGGTCGTCCAATAGACTTCATTGGCTTTGACGCCGTCGTAATAGAGCGTGACCTTGCGCGCCTGCAGCCAGCGCGGGTTCGCAAGCGTGACGAAATCATCGTAGCTCCGCTCGTGCCAACCCTTGGGCGTAGCGAAACCCATCGTGCGGATCGCGTAGCTCTTGGCGTCGACCCCGAACAACGTCACGCCGCCCTGCGGGTCGGTCAGCCGAACCTTGTAGAGCGCGTGCCCGTCGATGCTCGCATCGGCGACACGATCGGCCTTGAACCCGGGCGCGCCCGCGCGGCGGATTATGCCGAAACCAAAGTTCGATGCCCAGAATGCCGCCGCTTGATCGGCCGGGATCACGCCCTTCTCGTTCCATGTGGTGGCCCCGTCAAACCCCACGGTCCATTGCTGGATGCCGTTCGACTTGGCGACGATGCGGACCTTGCCTTCCGCTGCATGCGCCGCCGCGCGCGCGGGGTCGAAGACGCGCCACATTCGATAATCGTCGGCAGTCGATCGCGCCGCCGCACCGGTCGAGCCCCAGAATGTCGCCCGCCCCTCGAGCACGAGCGTGCGCGCGTTCGCCCAACCCTCGCCACCATGCGCCTCGGCTGCGCGTGCGAGGATGGTGCGTCCATCGGGGTCGTCGGTCGCCGCATGCGCGCTGACGGGCAGCAAGGCGAGCAACAGGAGCAGCAGCAGGCGCATGGCAATTTGTCCGGACATGTTGCTTTCGTCGACGCTTGGTCTAGCGTTCGCGCGATCCTTGGGGAAGTCGGGAGATGATCACATGAAAATGGTGAAAACTGCGCTGCTGACGGCGTTGCTGATGAGCAGTGTGGCGCATGCACGGATGCTCGACCCGACGAAGCCCGAGGATGCCCATGAGATTTCCAAGCGCATCCAGTGCGGTGCGGGCGACGGCGTCGCTGGTGTTTATCACTGGGCCGGCAAAATCTATTCGCGCGTCGAAGGCGAACCCGATCGGCTGTTGTTCAATGCCGAGGGCATGAACGTGCGCCAGTGCGTCAGCGTCACCGACGCCAAGCGCGGCACCGGCTATCGCCTCGTCAGTCGCGAATTGATGCTCTACCTCGATCCCAAGACCAATGCGGTCCTGCGCAAATGGACCAACCCCTGGTCGGGCGAGACGGTCGACGTGATGCCGATCAACAATGATCCGGTGAACTCACGGCCCAGTTTCGCTTATGGCGCCGACGGTAAGCCCCAGGTCGCCAGCTTTGCGCGGCAGGGGCGCTGGATGTTCATGGCGGTCGAGGTGCCGCTGTTCTACGAGAACCCGCTGACCGGCAACTATCAGGATTATGTCGGCGGCAAATATCACGCGATGGAGATTTTCGACTTCGCGTTCGATGCCAATGAGATGCTCGATACCAAGAATGCGACGGCGTATCCGGCCGTGTCCTGGGTGCGGATCAGCGACTGGATGCCCTGGATGAAGCAGCGCGGGCGGCAGGGGCAGCTCGTCTTCAACGCGATGGGCGCAAAGCTGAAATCGTTCGACGAACTGCCGGCGGTGCTCAAGACTGAGATCGCGACGAATTATCCCACCTACACCGCGCCGCCGCCCGGCGACGATACGCGCCCGAACGCGACAACGTGGACGGTGTTCAAGGCGATGCTCAGCAAGACGAAATAGCGAAGCTATTTCGCATGCTGACGAGCCCGGCCGGCGGGCGCGGAGCGGCCCGTCCGACGTCAAGCGCGGGCTTTGCCCGCGCTCCGTCCAAAACCGGGCAAGGCTTCCGCCATGCCCGGCCTCTCGTCAGAACTTATACCCGA
>JAYTAR010000145.1:0-1833 GCA_043737455.1 Sphingomonadales bacterium
GACCTTTCGGGTGGTCTCTGGTCGCACGGCGCCACTTTGGTGGCGGCTACCGGCTCAGCGGCACATTTTACTCAGGATTCGAGCGCCGAGAGCTATCCAAACAGATATTTACGGCCGGGATGGCGGCAGCGCCGGGCGCGAAATCGCTCTGCCCCGGATCGGGCCGCGGCGGTGCCGCTGTCCCTGCTCTTCCCCATCCTAGTGCTGCTCCTGATCTCCGTCACTTTGCGACCGGACAGCAGCAGCGAGGGCATCGACGTGCAAGTTGGCCTGCGACTGGTGGGCTATGCACTGGCGGCGCTGGCGGTGCTGTTCGCGTTGGGCAGGCGCAAGTTACATGTCAACATCCTGATCGTCGGCAGTGCGCTGCTGCCTATCTTCATCGCCGCCACTGCCCTCTACGCGCCCGAGCCATTGTTCAGCTTCACAGCGGGGTTGGCCCATCTCAGCTTACTGCTGTTCGCGTGGTACATGGTGAGGCGTTACGGCCAGTCGCGGGCCGTGCTTGCCATCGTCTTGACGGGCATGATCATCGGCATTCTGTCGATCGTCGCCTTTTACGGTTTTCCCGACTTGGGGCGTTCGGTCGCGGACGCGCTCAACGGCGATCTCGGCGGTCGCATGCGCGGCGTCGCGGCTCAACCGAATTCGCTGGGCTCCATCAGCGCCCTCACCGTCCTGCTCGCCGTCATGCATGTCCGGGCGTTTTCCACGCCGCAGCGCATCCTCGCCGTCGGGGCGGCGCTCATCGGCCTATTCTGTTTGGTCTATAGCGATAGCCGCACCAGCATCGTCGCTTTGCCGCTGTGCCTCGGACTGTGGTGGATTTGCCGTGCCAATGCGGCCCTCAACCTATTCGCGGTGGTCGGGATCGCGCTTGTCGTCGCCCTCGTCATCGGTTTCGTTCCCGACGTCACGGCGCTGCTGGCGCGCGAGGGGACGGGTTACGATTTCAGCTCGTTCAACGGCCGATCACGCATCTGGACCGTGGCATGGGAATATATCCAGGCACATCCCATCATCGGCCAGGGCTATGGGTCGTCGCGGTGGATTTTGCCGAAGGACGACCGGCTGTTCTCAGCTGCCGTACACGCTCACAATGTGTATCTGGAGCTGTTGTTTTCGGGGGGCGCCGTGGCCTTGGCAATGTTTGCCGGCGCAGTGGTGATAGCGATCATTCGCAGCGCGACGAAGCGGCGGGTCGAAGCACTGATCCTGCTGCTGTTCTTCCTCGTCGTCGGAGTCACCGAAGCCACGCCCTACGCTGGGCTTCCGCTGTTTCAGGCGTTCGTGTTCTACATTGCGCTCTCGCTCTGCCTCGCGCCTTCACCACAGCGACCACGTGCGCAACGCTCGCGCTCGCTGCGGAACGGCGAGACTACGGCTGGAGGGGTCGCGCGTCCGCGCTACATTGGAGCGGGCCCGCGCTACATTGGAGCGGGCCCGCTGCAATGAAAGGCACGGAGACGCGTCGGCGTCCGCGGCTGCTGGCCATTGCATCGGGAGGTGGGCATTGGGCTCAATTGTGCCTGCTGCGTCCGGCGTTCGAAGGCTATGACGTCCATTATGCGACGACAATTGCCGGGCTCGCCGACCAGTTCGGTGCGGGGCCCGCTCATTTGATCCCCGATTGCAATCGCGACCGAAGGTTGTCGTCGGCGCTGGCGGCCCTCCGGATTGGCGCTCTGATCCTCCGCTTGCGGCCACGGGTCGTGGTTACAACGGGGGCCCTCCCCGGCCTGATCGCGGTGGCGATCGCTCGGCGACTTGGCGCCCGAACGGTGTGGATCGACAGCATCGCCAATGCGGAAGAGATGTCGATGGCCGGCAAGC
>JAYTAR010000146.1:0-1828 GCA_043737455.1 Sphingomonadales bacterium
ACGTTGGCAGCGGTGGCGCGGGTGAAATGACGTTCGGTCAGCGCCTGCAGCCGGTCGGTGACATGGCTCTGGAGCGCCGCTCCGGTATCGACCTGGTGGCCAGCGACCCGAATATCCAATGTCTCGCTCCTTTTTCGCTGTTCACCGCGTGGATGCGGTGCTGGCCCAGATGGGCTCCTTCATTGCGGCGACGAACTGGGCATGCGCGGCAAGCTCGTCAAGCGACGCTGCGTGATGTCGCGCCGGGCGCGGTGCCCCCTGCGCCGGGACGAGGCTTCCGCCAAGCCCTTGGTCGTGCACGACGGTCCCGACTTCGGCCAATAGCGACAGGCCGATCTGGCGGCCGCCGGTCAACTCGACATAAACTTGCGCAAGCAATTGCGCGTCGAGCAGGGCGCCATGCTTGACCCGCGCCGAGCGATCGACCCCGAAGCGGGTGCAGAGTGCATCGAGGCTATGCTTGGCGCCGGGATGCTTCGATCGGGCCATGACCAGGGTACAGATCATCCGGCTGAGACAGACCGGTTCGCGCCCGCAGGCCGCCAGCTCGGCGTTGAGAAAGCCGAAGTCGAAGCCGGCGTTATGGGCGATCAGCGGCGAGTCGCCGATGAAGTCGAGCAGGTCCTGGCAGCTTGCGCCGAACAGGGGCTTGTCGCTGAGGAAGTGAATTGAAAGGCCGTGCACCGCTTCGGCTTCGCTGGGCATGGCGCGCTCGGGATTGAAATAAGCATGAAATTCGCGGCCGGTGGGGCAGCGATTGATCATCTCCACGCAACCGATCTCGACCATTCGGTCGCCGCTCGCGGGGCTGACCCCGGTGGTCTCGGTATCGAAGACGATTTCACGCATGGCCGAATCTATGCGCTCAGGTCCAGGTCCAGTCCAGCGAGGATCGCATCTACCTGCGCCTGGGTTCGAGCAAGCGTTCCGCCGGTGTCGATGACGTGCGTGGCGCGCGCGCGTTTTTCACCATCGGGCAACTGGCGGGTCAGGATCGCGGCGAGCTTTTCCTCGCTCATCCCCGGCCTGGCAAGCACGCGCTGGCGCTGAATCTCGGCCGGGGCAGAAACCACCACGATCGTCTCGAACGTGGCATCGCCGCCGGTCTCGAACAGCAGGGGGATATCGAACAACAGGGCCGATGCCTCGCCATGCTGGACGATGAAACGGGTCCGCTCGTGATGCACGGCGGGATGGACGATAGCTTCCAGCGCTGCAAGGTCGTCGGGCTTGCCGAGCACCGCGCGCGACAAGGCGTCGCGGTCGACCGCGCCGTCGCGCGTAGTGCCGGGAAAGCGCGTCTCGATCCGTGCGACCAGTTTGCCGCCAGATCCCTGCAGCGCGCGGACCGTCGCATCGGCGTCGAACACGGGGATGCCGCGCGCGGCAAACATCGCGGCGACGGTCGACTTGCCCATACCGATCGACCCGGTCAGCGCGATGGCTTTCATGCGGTGAGCAACGCGCGCAGCTCTGCGTCATGGTCGCGCGGCGGGGCGGTGCCGAACAAGGCTTCGAAGGAGGGCGCGGCCTGCGCCACCAGCATCTGCAAGCCATCGACCAGACGCAGTCCGCGCGCGCGCGCACCGGCCAGCAAGGGCGTGACGAGCGGCTGATAGATCATCTCGAACAGGATTGCGTCCTTCCGTAGCGATCCCGCATCATAAGGCATGCTCGCGTGGCCGACCATGCCGAGCGGGGTGGCATTGACCAGCAAGTCCGCTGGCGGAAGCGCCGATCCCCACGGCAGATACGCGATGTCGCGCCCGGTCGCGCCGAGCAGGGCACGCATTTTCTCCTCGCTCCGCGCGACGATCGTGATCGGGCG
>JAYTAR010000147.1:0-1820 GCA_043737455.1 Sphingomonadales bacterium
GAATCCATCGGCGCGTCCCACGGGAAGCGGTTGTTGCAGGCGAGGCACCAGCCGCTCGTCAATTCACCATGCATATGCAGCAGCCGCTTCGCCCCTGCCCGCTCATGCAGATCATCGACATTCTGTGTGACGATCAGCAATTCGCCCGACCATTCCGCATCGAGCCGCGCCAGGGCGACGTGCGCGGCATTGGGCTTGACCTCGGACAATCGCGCACGCCGCGCATCGTAGAATTGGTGGACCAGCGCCGGATCGCGAACATACGCCTCGGGCGTCGCGACATCCTCGACTCGATGTCCTTCCCACAGCCCGTCCGCCGCACGAAACGTTTGCAGCCCGCTCTCCGCGCTCACCCCCGCGCCGGTCAGGATGACGATGTTCTCAATCCGATCCAACGCTTCGCACCTTGTCATTGCCGCAGTTGAACATTTGTAACTTTGCCTCGTTATCAGGTCCAATGCGAAGCAAGATTGCCGTCGGCAATCGCCCGCAAATCATTGACAATTATGTCAGTAAGGCGCAGTATTTGCAGATGACCCAAACCGCTTTTCACTACCCGGTCGGCATCCTGCCCGGTGACATCGACCATATGGGTCATGTCAACAACAGCGTGTATCTCAAATGGGTGCAAGACGCGGTCGTGCGCTATTGGGAAACCCTGGCCCCGCCCGAGGCGGTCGCGCGCCACCTGTGGGTCGCGTTGAGCCATGAAATCAAATATCGCCGCCCGACCTTCCTCGACGACATCGTCGTCGCCGACGTGATCGCGGAGAAAGTCGATGGCGCGAAGGCGCTGTTCACCACCGTGATCAAGCGCGGCGAGGTCGTTCTGGCCGAGGTCAAGTCGAGCTGGTGCTGCCTCGACGCAGTCACCCACCGCCCGGCTCGGCTGGCGCGCGAGATCGTCGCCCGGTTCGTTGGCGATCCGTTGCAATCCACGGCCGTCTAAGCCACCAAAGGCCGATGGCTGATCCCATCGTCCGCGTCGGCATCGGTGGCTGGACTTACCCGCCGTGGCGCGACACCTTTTATCCCAAGGGCTTGGCGCAGGCACGCGAGCTCGAATTTGGCTCGCAGCAGTTCGATGCGCTTGAGATCAACGCCACTTTTTACGGCCGCCAAAGTCCCAAGAGCTGGGCCACATGGGCCGAAACGGTTCCTGACAATTTCCAGTTCGCGGTCAAGGGCTCGCGTTTCGTCGTCACCCGACCGAGGCTCGCCGACGCGGGCGAAGGCGTCGCCAACTTCCTCGCCCAAGGCTTGACCGCGCTCGGGTCCAAGCTCGGGCCGATCCTGTGGATGCTCGCAGCGCGGCGTAAGTTTGACCATGACGACATCGCCGCTTTCCTCGCGCTCCTGCCGCGCGAGCTCGACGGGCTGCCACTGCGCCACGCGCTGGAGCCGCGCCACGAGAGTTTCCGCGACGAGCGCTTCATCGACTTGGCGCGCAAGCATGACGTTGCGGTGGTATTCGACGACGATGACGAGTTCCCATGCATCGACGCCGATACCGCCGGCTTCCGCTACGCCCGGCTTCAGCGCATGAGCGAGGATATCCCCACCGGCTATGACGAAACCGCGCTCGATGGCTTTGCCGAGCGCGCACGCAGTTGGTCGGAGCAGGGCCGCGACAGCTACATCTTCATGATCAACGGTGCCAAGGTCAGGGCGCCCGCTGCTGCGTTGGCGCTCCAGCAGCGGCTGGGCATTGCGCACGGCTGACCCCTGCGCCATCACCGCGTCATGCGCACCAACCAACAACCCGTCCGCATTGCCTTGTTCGCGCCCAACGGACGAATGGGCCAAGCGATCGCCGCCGC
>JAYTAR010000148.1:0-4702 GCA_043737455.1 Sphingomonadales bacterium
AATGCAACGCCGAGCGCACCGACGACGGCGCGGCGCGAAAGGGTGTGTCGGGCATGCCGACCGCCGGTGCTCTTCATGGCCACTCCCCGATCTTTCGCCTCCGCGGTCGTGCGACGCGGGACGCTTGCCCGTCCGTTCTTGCAGACCAAGCTAACGGAAGAGTAAAAGCGGGCGCAGCGTCAGGCGGAATTGGATGCCGCGGTCCTGCAGGTCGCGGGTGCCGACCGACACGGCATCGACGAGCGCGCGGGCGTAGGTGACGCGCGCGGTGATCGCGTCCGACGGCGTCCAGGCGAGCGACACGCCGACGCTGCCGATCGCGCGCGGCACGGGCTGTGGGGCGCCGCGGTTGCGCAGGATCGCGCCGTCGGTGAAGGCCGATGCCGAGAACGCGCCCCAATCGGTCCCCTTCGCATCGCGCCCGGCGCGCGACAGGCTGAAGGGCTGCGCGAGTTCGAGCGATCCGATCGCGCCACCATCGACGAGCGCGAGCGTTTCGCGATAGCCGCGCACGGTGTTCTCGCCGCCGACCGACAGCCGTTCGCTCGAATAGAGCAGCCCGTCGGCGATCTGCCCGCTGAGCCGCACGCGCAGCTCGAGCCCGCTGGGTGTCAGCCGCCGCGCATGGCTGAGCTGAGCAAATGCCGCGCGAAAGCCGAATTCGGGCGATGCCACGACAGGGATCGTCGAGCGCGTCCCCGCCAGCCTTTGCGTGAGCGTCAGCGACAGTGCGGTCACGGTGGCGATGCCGCGCTCTACGAAATCGACGGTCGCGCGGAGCACCGTGAGGCGCGAGCGCCCATCGACCGAGCCCGGGCTGAACGAGAAGGGCTGGCCGAGCAGGAACGTCTCGCTCCGGCGATGGCCGACGCGCAGGCCGAGCGACAGGCTGCGCGCCGAACGCCAGCGCCCCGGGCCGCGTGGCGTGAGCGGTTCAGCGATGACGCGATAGGCAATGCCACCCTCGATCCCGGTGTCGCGCGCGCGAATGTCGAGCGGGAACAGCGGGCGATCGACCACCGACGCTTCGTTATGCGACGCGCGCAGCGAGAGCGACAGGCCAGGTGTTAGCAGCGGCGTTTCGTAGTTGGCCGCGACATCGGGGCGGCTGGCGGTCAGCCCTGCGTCGATGCTGAGCATGTCGCCCGCCGCGAACAAATTGCGGAGATAGCCGCCGATGCCCGCGCGCGTGCCGCCGATCGCGGGGGAACGGCTGTTGGCGTAGCTCGCATAGACGTCGGCGCGGCGTGCGGGGTCGACGATCAGCGCAAGGCTCGCCTCACCCGGTCGCGCGCCGGGGATCAAATCGGCCTTGATCGTCGCGATCGCGGGGTCTTCCGCCAGCAGGCGAAAGCTGCGCTCGATGGCGGTGGCGTCGAGCGGGACCGTGGTCGCGTCGCGCACGCGTGCCGTTACGTACCGGGCGGTCATGCCGCGCGCTCCGCTCGCGCCCCAGCGCACGACGGGTGCTCCGGTGAGCCGCCCGTGGACGAGGACGAGGCGCAAAATGGCGTCGTTGGCCGCCGCTTCGGGCGCGATCAGCACGCCTGAATTGACGAAGCCGTTCGCCGCGAACGCGAGGTTGATCGACTGGACAAGCGCGGTAACCCGGTCGAGCGTTATGTTGGTGCCGACCAGCCGGTTGAGGGTGAACTGCCGCCGGACCCAGGCTGCGTTGAAGCCCGTCGGTCCAGGCCGCTCCAGCACCAGATCGAGCACCGGGTCGGGCTGCGGCCGCCACGCGCTTTGCGGTCGTCCGAGCCCAGCACTTTCCGCGCTGACCAGCACATCGGTAAAGCGCACCATCGCGCCGCTTGCTGGCAGCGCCGGGGCGACGAATGGCGCGGCGGGCACTGGCGCTGGCGACGTTGCGTAAGCGGGCAGGGGCGGCGCGGCGGCGTCGGGCCCGGTGCGGTCCTGCGTAAGGCCGGGCGCGGCCGTGAGCAGCGCGACGACCGCCAGTCCCGTTGCGCTCAGCCCCGCTGCGTTCAGCCGCATCGGTTCGCGCGGGCCGGGCCCAGTGCGCTGAACGTCGTTGGTGCGACCGGCCGGTCGTAAGCGACATAGGGACCGGTAACGCGGGCCGTGAATTGGCTAACGCCGCCGCTTCGTGCCGCCGCGCATTGGCCGCGCAGGATCGATGAGGCATCGAGGAACGACAGGTCGATCGCTTCGGCTCCGGTCGATAGATCGCCGACTTCGGAGTCGACGATCAGCGCCCCATCGACCGAGAGCTGATTCACGCGGTCTGCCGAGCGGATGTAAAAATTCGAGCTGATCAGCACGTCGGCCCCGAACGCCTGCCCCTTGGCGAGGATCGCGCCGCCGTCGGACAGGATCAGATAGGGGCTAGCGATCGTGATGATGCCGCCCGTTCCTGGCCCAGACGACGTGGTAATGAAGCCTGCCGCGCCGGTTCGCGCGCGCAGCAGCAACGTCGAGGTTGCGGGCATGGCGATGGTGATGTCGCCCGCAGCCCCGGCAGTCGAGTCCGTTGAAATGCCGCCGCCGTCCAGGAGCTTAAGGCTGTCGGCTTCGATGACGATCGATCCGGCAAGCCCGCCGCGCACCGACAGGTTTTCGCTGACGATCTTCGATCCTGAGCCCTGCACGCGCAACGTCTTTGCGGCGATCGCGATGCCCCCCGCAGCCCCGGTGCTGAACGACGAGGTTTCGATTCGCCCGCCGTTGACGATGTCGAGCCGGTCGGTGCGGATGTCGACAAGCCCTGACGTGCCGCCCGCGCGCCCGTTCGCCGCCGAGCCGATTTCGGCGCCGTCGAGCAAAATCGATTTGGCGGTGATGTCGATTTCCCCGGCCTGCCCGGCGTTGTCGATACTGGTGCTGATCGCAGTCGCGGTTGCCGGGGCGATCCGGAGCGTGTCGGTGGTGATCGTGATCCGCCCGGCATCACCGCTCGCCGTCGCCCCGGTCTGTGCGGAATTGATCCGCCCGGTGCTGGCGAGCGCGATGTCAGTCGCAGTAATCTCGATATCGCCGGCGTCACCGGCCCCCGTCGTCCGCGTGGTAATCTGACCGTTCGTCGCAAGTGCCAGTTTCTTGGTGAGGATCGAGATCAGCCCGGCATTGCCCGCGCCGGTCGTTGAAGAGGTGATCTCGCCGCCGTTGCTGATTGCCAGGTCGTCGGTCTGCACGACGATGACCCCCGCCGTGCCCGCACCGCCGAACGAGGAACTGTTGATCGCCGCGTCGTCGATGACGATCCGGTCGGCCGAGATTGTCAACAGGCCGCCAAAGCCGACCCCTTCGGTCGCCGACGAGATTTCGCTTTTTGATTCAACGCGCAACAGCCGCGTGTTGAGTTGCACCTCGCCTGCGCCCGCCCCGTCGGGGCCGAACGAGTCCGACTGGATGCTCGATCCGCCGCGCAGCGTAATCGTATTGGCGGCGATCCCGACGAAACCGGCAAAGCCCGCACCGAGGCTCGACGAGGTGACGATGCCGCCGTTGGTCAGCGTCACGGCACCGCTGACGCCGATATTGACCAAACCCGCGTCGCCCTTCGAACCGACCTCGGCTTCCGAAGCGATCCGCCCGCCATCGATCGACAGCGTGGCCGCGCGCAGCAGGACGTCGCCGCCACGTCCGGATCCGAAAGTCGTCGATTCGATCGAACCGCCCGACCGGATCATCATCGTTGTCGCATCGATGCGAACTTCGCCGGTCGTGGAGTCGCCGAACGCCGAAGACAGGATCGTCGCACCGCTCTCGACTGTCAATGCGCCGACGTCGATGCCGATGTTGCCTGCGTTGCCGGTCGCGGTCGCAAGCGCCTGGGTGCTGAGTGAGCTCGAGTCTGACAAAAGGATCGTGTCGGCACGGATCGCAACGGCTCCCGCATCGCCCGCGCCCGACGCGAAACTGCCCAGATAGGAATTCGGGGCGCCTGCGTTCGGTGAAGCCGTGACGCGCAGGTCGCCGACGAAGAGCTTCAGTCCAGCGGCGGTGCGATCGGTCGAGTCCGACGAGAAAATGCTGCCGATGACGTCGAAGCGCGCTGCCATCGCGCGGATTCCACCGTTTTGCTGCAGCCCAGGCAGTGCCGTCAGATCACTGTCGGTAAGCGCGATCCGGCCATTGCCGAAGCGGACAGCGCTCGGGTCTGCGACCGACAGGTTTCGGTTACTAGTACCGACGGCGGCAAAATCGAACAAACCCGCCGTGATCGTCGATCGCGCAATTAACAGATTGGCGGCGCTGAATGACAGTTTCGTGTCGAGGCCGACAAAGCCCGGCTGCGCACCGGTGACGGTGATATCGCCTTGCCCGCCCAGAAAACCGAACGCACTGGGCGGCGCGACCGTCAGCGCCGACCCGCCGGGTGTCGTTACCACGAACGTGCCGCCATCGGCGAGGCGCAACAACCCAGCGGTCGAGAAATGCGCTGCATTGGGCACCGCGACCGCAGCGTCAGCGCCGAAGACGATGCCTGCCGGATTGATGAACCAGAAACTGGCGCCCGGCATGCTCTCGGTCGCCAGCGTGCCGTCGATGCGTGACGCCGTGCCGCCGGTCACGCGGTTGATGATGTGCGCCAGCGTCGCGCCGTCGCCTGCCACGCGTGTCCATAGCGCGGTGTTCCCGGCCGCGATCGAGAAAATGGCAAAGCTGTGGAACAGATTGTTGCCGACACGCGTCCCGCCGTCGATTTCGGTGACAGGGCCGATCGATGTCGCAGTCG
>JAYTAR010000149.1:0-1810 GCA_043737455.1 Sphingomonadales bacterium
CTGATGATCGGCTGATCATTTGGGGCGGCACGCGACGACTGCGATGTCGCGGTAGCCGAAGTCACGACACTCGAAGCGCGCGCCCAGCGTCGCGATCCGCGCGGGGTGGCGCGCGCCGCGTGTTCTGGGCGTCTGAATGTCGTAGGTCCAGATGATCGCGTCGCTTGTACGATTGGCGATACGCGGCAGGACGAAATTGGGGTCGGCATCGACCGACATGCGCGGTATGACGACATCGACGGGCGCGTTCGCGCGCTTAAAAAAGAAGCTTCCGACGGGCGCGAGACTGTGCGCGGGCGACGCGTCGGCGGTCGGATTATCCCACAGGAACACCAGCCGCTCGACCCGTCGCTGCATGATCCACGCTGTCGGGTTCTCGAAGTTGAAGTACATGCGTTTGTCGAGGCGTGGTTCGTCGAGCCGCCGTGCTCCCGCGACGATCGCCGACACCGCGAACAGCGCCAGCAACGCTCGCACCGCGAGGGCACGCCGTATGCGTAGCCGCACCGCGACCAGCGCAACGCTGTACAGCAATGCCGGGCACGCCGGGATCAGGTAGCGCGGCGTGAAGCTGGGCTTGACCAGCGCGGTCACGCACACGATCGCCATCGCCAGCAGCGCCGAGGCCGCCAGCGCGATCTCGCCGCGCGAATAATCGGTCGGCTGACCGTTAGTCAGCGCCCGCGCCGCCTGCGCATTCTGGTGGACGATCAGCGCGAGGATCGGCACGCCGAGCGCCCCTGCCCCGACCATGTCGGCATAGACCGCGATCAGGTCGAGCGGCGTCCACGCCGGGAACCAGGTATTTCCCGGTGCCATCAGGCGCAGGACGAACGGCAGATGAACCGCCATCCAGCCGATCACGGGCACGAACACAAAGGCGGCAGGCCAGCTCCGCCACGCCGCACGCCCGCCGAGCGCAAGGTAGAAGAACCCCTGCAGCGCGGCGATGAAGATCGCATGATAATGCGTCAGGATCGCTAGCGCCGATACGATCGCCCAGGGCAGCGCCGTCGCGGTCGCGGGCCGCGCCATCATCCGCACGAAGGCCATGGTCTGGAGGCAGCCGAGCAGCAGCAGCAAGGCATAGGGCCGCGCTTCACTCGCTTGCCCGAGCGCGGGGAGCCACAGCGCGATCAGCGCCGCCCACACCCAGCGGACCTGCGCATCGCGGTGGCCGCGCCACCACACGAACAAGGGCGTGGCGATCGATGCCGCCAGCCACGGCGCCCGCAGCGCTACATTGGTGTCACCGAGCAGCTTTTCGAATATCCACGCGGGCAGATAGAACGCCGGGCCACTGACTTCACCGAGCATCCAGCGCAACAGCCCTGAAAAATCAGGCGTTGTCGCGATCACTGCCGTGAAAGTTTCGTCCAGCCAAAGCGGCGTGGTCCAGCCGAATGCGAGGCGATAACTTATGCCGAGCGCGACGCACATCAGCGCCCAGGTCCTGAGCTCGATCGTGCCCAAGCGGCGCGACGGTCCAACCACCGGTGTTGCCGCGACCGTCGCCCCCATCGCCCGCTCCACGCCTATCCTGCGTGGAGTTTGCGCGCGACAGGGTAAACGAAGCGTTACGCGTCGATGCTGCTGCCCAGCGCGGCGTTGACGAGCCCACCATCGACGGTCAGCGTGCCACCGACGACGTAGTCGCCCGCGCGGCTTGCCAAATAGATCGCCGCCGCCGCCATATCCTCAGGCTCGCCGATACGCTTGGCGGGGATGCCCTTGGCGACCTCATCGGCGTGATCGCGCGCGGCACGGTTCATGTCGGAAGGGTAAGCCCCCGGCGCGATCGCGGTCGCGA
>JAYTAR010000150.1:0-1808 GCA_043737455.1 Sphingomonadales bacterium
TCATGGCCGCGGCTCGCGAAGCCCGAAGAACCGGGGCCCGTTCCAGTGGGTGCCAGCAATTGCGGTTGCGACGGCCGACAGGCTTGGATAGCGGCGCCCTTCCCAGCAGAACGCTTCGTCCTCGACGACGACTTCGACTTTGCGCCCTTTCCACGTTCGCGTGAGGCGTGCGCCGACCCCGAGGTCGAGACCCTCGACCTTGACTGGCCCCGTACGAGCGAGTGCCCTGCGCGTCTCGGCATCAAGACCGCCGCACGCACGCGCCTGAATGCACCATGCCAGCATCAGTCGCAGCAGGTCAGGCGATCGCAGCGCTGGTGGCGGGCCGAACTGCTGCGCCCAGACGGCGCGCAGCGCGTTGAGATCGAGGCGCGCGAGCGCCTCGATCTCTTGGTCGATGTTTTGGCGCGTCACGCGGTGGTGATCCAATAGGTGCGCAGGCCGTCCACCTTGGTCGACAAGATGCTGTGCCCGCGCTTCTTCAGGGCACCCGCCATGGCACCGCGCACCGAATGCGCCTGCCAGCCGGTCGCTTCGGTCATCTCCGCGATCGTGGCTCCGCTGGGCCGCCCAAGGAGTGTGACAAGTAGATCGAGGCGCGATGTTCGAGGCACGGCGAGAGTAGTAGGCGATGACGTCGGGGTCAGGGTTGGTGTTGCGGCATTTTTGGGCATGATGATCTCCGGTCTGTGATGCGACGAACCATATGTTCGCCGCTACCGAAGCGAGCCCGGCAGGGCCGGGCGCAGGTCACAGCAATGCTCGGTTCGCCGCGACAGTCCAGTCCGAAGTAACATCCGTCGATAATTACTCGAGTTCCGCATCTGTTCTTGACTTTTCATCACTTTTTCGATACGGGTTCGGAGCATGGAAAGTGCATCTTCTGCCGCCGCGATCATGGCTCGCCCGCTATCGGTCAGCTATCGCTCGGTCGAGAGCGTTCTGCCCGATCCACGCAATGCCCGAACCCATCCCAAGCGCCAGATCGAGCAGATCAAAAGTTCCATCGCAGCGTTCGGGTTTACCAATCCCATCCTCGTTGACGAAGGTGGGGTCATCATCGCCGGGCACGGACGGCTGCGGGCCGCGCGCGAGGCGGGCCTGGCAGAAGTGCCGACCATCGAACTGGCGGGGCTGACCGATGCGAGAAAGCGTGCGCTGAGGCTCGCCGACAACAAGATCGCGCTCAATGCCGGGTGGGACCTCGAAATCCTAAAGCTCGAGCTGGCCGAGCTCGGCGAGATGGATATCGACATTGACCTGTCGCTGACCGGCTTTTCGTCGGGCGAGATCGATGTCGTGCTCAACGGGACAGTCGATCCCGACGACGAGGTCATCCCTGCTGTCCGTACCGAGCCGCGTACGCGCACCGGCGACATCTGGCAGTTGGGCGACCACCGCATTGGCTGCGGAGACGGGCGCGAAGTCGGGTTCCTGAACCTGATCATCGGCGATGACGTGCAGGTTGACGCGGCGTTTCTGGACCCGCCCTACAATGTGAAGATCAACGGGCATGCCAACGCCAAGGGGCGGCATCGCGAGTTCGCCATGGCGTCGGGCGAGATGTCTACGGCCGCGTTCCGCACATTCCTCGCTGAGACCCTCGGCGCATGCGCGACCGTCTCGCGCGAAGGCGCGGTTCACTTCGTCTGCATGGACTGGCGGCATATGTCCGATGTCGAGGCGGTTGGGCCTGACGTGTACGGCGACCTGCTCAATATCTGTGTGTGGAACAAGTCCAATGCGGGCATGGGCTCGCTCTATCGCTCCAAGCACGAAATGGTGTTCGTCTACCGCGTCGGCAGCGC
>JAYTAR010000151.1:0-4672 GCA_043737455.1 Sphingomonadales bacterium
CCACGCGCCGCGAACGAATGCCATGCTGCGAAAATCCTGCCAGAACCGCCCGATACACGGGCGCTTGCGCTACCGCGTGCGCTGCAGCATGTAAATAAAAACCGGGTCTGGCGGCACGGTTCCGGTGAAAAGCGGGACGCCGCGGAAGAGTCCGTGACGCCCCGCCCTTGTCCGTCTGGATCAGAAGGGGTTGATGTCGCCCCAGCCGCCAGCAACGGCCTTCACTTCGGCATCGGTCAGCTGCGCGGGGCGCGACTGAGGAGCGGTGCGCACTTTGCGCTCACGCTTAAGGATCTTCATTATTGCTTCTCCCTAGCTGTCGGTTGAGTCCGACACCAAAGGCTAGATCGACCGTTTCGCTAAGTAAACAAACAATTAACCATGCCGAGACGAACGGTTGGCGATTTCCGCTAGCCGCCGCGCTGCTCGCCACGCTAGCTTGGCGCCAATGACGCGCGCCGCACCATGACCGACCTGTTCCGCCCCGCCGCCGTCGCGGCGCAGGACCGGCTTCACGGGGAGATCAGCCTGGCGCCGCCGGTGACGTGGCAGCTGCTCGGTGTCTTCCTGTTCGGGGTCGCCGCCGTCGCGCTGCTGTTCCTGTTCTCGGGCAGCTATGCCAAGGTGACGGTCGTGCGCGGGACGCTCGCGAGCAACCAGGGCGTCGTGCGGGTCGTCGCACAACGCGGCGGAACGATCGCGCAGTTGAAGGTCGTCGAAGGACGCCGTGTCCGCCGGGGAGAGACGCTTGCGATCGTTTCCACGGTCACCGAGCAACAATCGGTTTCGCTCCAGGATTTGCGGACCGCGGCGCTTGGGCGCGAGGATGCCGCCAACGCGGCGCGTGCGCAAAGCTTGACGCTCAGCGCCCAAGCGCAGGTCGCGTCGGTCGACGCCGCGATCGCGGGCAATGCAGCCGAGACCGCGCGGCTGACCGAGCAGATCCGCGAACAGGAAGCGCTGGTGCGCGCCTCCGACGCGGATTTCGCGCAAGCCACCGAAGTCGCCAAGCGCGGCTTCCTGTCGCGCCGCGATCTGCGCGTGCGTGAAACCGAGCTTGGACAGCGGCGCCAGGGGCTGTCGCGATTGCGTCAGGAAGTGGCGGCGTTGCGCGCGCGATCGGTCGCCTCGCGCGCCGCTGCCGACCAATTGCGCGCCGACCTGGGATCGCAGATCGCGCTGGTGCAGCAGGACCGCGCGCGCATCGCGCGGCAGATCGCCGACGATGGCAATGCTACCACGCTCGCGGTGGTCGCGCATGCCGACGGCGTGGTTTCAGGCCTTACGGCTAATGTCGGCGACGCGGTGGCAGCGGGAACTACGATCGCGTCGATCGTCCCCGACGGCAGCCGGCTCGAGGCGATGCTCGAGGTGCCGCCCGGCGCCGCCGGTCGACTGCGCACCGGCCAGCTGGTGCGCGTCTCGGTCGATGCTTTTCCCTACCAGACATTCGGCACCATCCCGGCAAGGCTCGCCTCGCTGTCCGCCGCAGCGGTGCCGATCACGCGTCCCGACGGTACGCGCGCGCAGGCATTCGTCGCGCGCGCGACGATGAACCGTGACCGGATCCAAGCCTATGGCCGCGCCGAGCCGCTGCGGGCGGGAATGACGGTGGCGGCGCGTATCCGCACCCAGCCGCGCTCGTTCGTCGAATGGATGCTCGGCCCGCTTTACGCGGTCGGCCGGCGATGAACCTTTTTGCGGCACGCGCACCGCTTTTTGCGGCACGCCCGCCGTGGCGGGGCATGCGGCACATTCAGCAGTCCGAGGCCGCCGAATGTGGTCTCGCCTGCCTCGCGATGGTCGCCAATTGGTGGGGGCACGACATCGATCTCGTACACCTGCGCCGACGCTTCCCCGCGACGTCGCGCGGCATGAACTTGAAGGCGTTGATGCAGACTGCCGACGGGCTCGAGCTGATGCCGCGCGCGTTGAAGCTCGACGTCGACGCGCTGGACGCGCTGCAGCTCCCCGCAATCCTGCACTGGGATCTGAACCATTATGTCGTGGTCGAACGGGTATCGGGAAGCCGCGCGTATATCGTCGATCCCGCACGCGACGCGCGCTGGCACGATGCCGCATCGCTGTCGCGCCACTTCACCGGCGTCGCGCTCGAGCTGCGCCCCTCCGACGCGTTCGCGCCGACGCGCGAGCGGCGCACGCTGTCGATCCGCCAGCTGTGGAGCCGCAGCGTCGGGTTGAAGCGATCGGTGGCGCAGGCCGCACTGCTGACGATTGTCCTCCAGGCTTATGTGCTCGCTTCACCCTATCTGCTTCAGGTTGCGGTCGACGATGCCCTGCCCACCCTCGACACCGACCTGCTGACGACGGCCGCGCTCGGCTTCGCGTTGCTCGCGCTGGTCAACGCCGCCGCGCTGCTGCTACGCTCGTTCGTGTTGCTCGCGGCGGGCACGTCGATCTCGTTTGGGATCGCGTCGAACGTCGCGCGCCACCTGATGCGATTGCCGGTCGATTGGTTCGAAAAGCGCAGCATCGGTGACATCTTGTCGCGCTTCCAGTCGATCCTGCCGATCCAGACCCTGCTAACGCAAAGTGCGTCGGCGGCGGTCATCGACGGGCTGCTCGCCGTCCTCATCCTCGCGCTGATGCTCGTCTATTCGCCGCTGATGACGTTGGTGCCGCTGGTCGGCCTCGTGCTTTATCTCGTGCTGCGCGTCGCGACGCACGGCCCCGAACAGCGCGCACAGGGCGACCGCATCGTCGCTGCCGGCAAGGAACAGGGTGCGCTGATCGAAACGCTGCGCGGGATCGTCACGCTGCGGCTGGCAGGAAATGAGGTCGCACGCCACGCCGTCTGGCAGAACCGTCTGTCGGAGGCGCTGGCCGCAGGCTATGGCCTCGACCGCGTCAAGGCGATCCGCGCGGCGCTCGCGATGCTGATCGCCTCGCTCGAAGTGGTCACGCTCGTCTGGCTCGGCGTCGGTCTGACGATCGCGGGCGGGTTTTCGATCGGCATGGTGTTCGCCTTCATCGCTTACCGGTTGCAGTTTGCAACCGCGACGCGGGCGTTGATCGATGGTGCGGCGGAGTGGCGGATGCTCCGGCTCCACCTCGAACGGCTCGCCGATATCTCGCTCGAACCCGAGGATCGCGGCTTCGCGGGCGTGCAGGTACCGCGCGACTTCAAAGGAAGCGTCGCGCTCGTCGGTGTGCGTTTCACTTATGGCGCCTATGAGCCCGAAGTCCTGCGCGGCGTCGATCTCGACGTCGCCCCCGGCGAACATCTTGCGATCACCGGCCCGTCGGGCGGCGGCAAGTCGACGCTGGCAAAGATCCTGCTTGGCCTCGTCGAGCCCACGCAAGGCGAAATCCTGATCGATGGTGTTCCCATCGATAATTTCGGTCGTCGCGCGTTTCGCGAACGCGTCGGCGCCGTTCTCCAGGACGATGCGCTGTTCTCGGGCACGATCGCCGACAATGTCGGCAATTTCGAGCCCATCGACGAAGCGCGGCTGGCCGAAGTCTTCGCCGCCGTCGCGATCACCGACGACATTGCCGCCATGCCGATGCGCCACCTGACGCATGTCGGCGACATGGGATCGACGCTGTCGGGGGGGCAGCGCCAGCGCATCCTGCTCGCCCGCGCGCTCTATCGCCGCCCGACCTTGCTCGTCGTCGATGAAGGCACCGCGCACCTCGACGGCGAGCACGAACGCGCGGTCAACGCCGCGATCGCCGCGATGGGGATCACGCGCATCGTCATCGCGCATCGCCGCGAAACGATCGATGCCGCCGATCGAGTGGTGCGATTGGTCGGGGGTATCGTCGAGGAGTGAGGGGACGCTTTCAAGGATAAGGCCCTCACCTCCCGCTGCGCGGGCCCCTCCTCTCCCGCAAAGGCGAGAGAGGGATTTGTTTAAGCCCTCTCTCGCCTTCGGGCTCCCATGAAAGTAACACTTTCATGGGGACCCTGCCGCGGGAGAGGGTTGGGTGAGGGCCTTCTTCTAAAGTCCCACCAGTCTCGGTCTGACCCGGGCAAAGCCCGGGTCGTCGGTCCCCGCTTCGGCGGGGCCGGCCGGCCCGCAACTTATGCTGGATTTAGCTGCACTAAATCCTAGCGTCGCGGGCATGCGCGAAAAGGAACTTCGGCTGGCGCTGATCTGCTACGGCGGGATCAGCCTTGCAGTGTACATGCACGGCATCACCAAGGAGGCGTGGCACCTCGCGCGGGCCAGCCGCGCGTTCCATGACGGCGAGGAACCCGTCGATGCGATCGAGGCGGCCTATCGCGATCTGCTGCGCGTCGTCGAAGCGGTCACCGGCACGCGGTTGCGCGTACTCGTCGATATCGTCGCGGGAGCGTCGGCTGGCGGCATCAACGGCATCTTCCTGGCGCAGGCGATCGCACAGGGGCAGTCGCTCGACCCGCTGACGACCTTGTGGCTCGAAACCGCCGACATCGACGCATTGCTCGACGACACTGCCAAGGCTCCGACGCGGTTCTCGCGGCTCTGGGCCTCGCCGATCGCCTGGGCGGCGGGGCGGCAGATCGACGATTTGGACGCCGAAGCCGATGCGCCGACTCGCGACGAGATATACGCCAAGCTTACGCGGTTCGTGCGCTCGCGCTGGTTCGAACCTCCCTTTGGCGGCGCGCAGTTCGACCGGATGCTGCTTGCCGCATTCGACGCCATGGCCGCAGGGCCCAAGG
>JAYTAR010000152.1:0-4665 GCA_043737455.1 Sphingomonadales bacterium
CCTTCGACGACCACGTCGGCCCCCGAATTGCGGACCGCGAAGCGTTCGCCCGCCTGCCCAGCCGCAAACAGTTTTCCGCTCGTCGCCCCGTAAAGGACGGTATTCCCGATGATGGTGTTGTTCTGCGTCTCGAGCGGCGACGACACCATCGGGCGCAGCGTGATGATGCCGCCCGAAAGCCCCTTGCCGACATAGTCGTTCGCATCGCCGAACACTTCGAGCGTGATGCCCTTGCACAAAAAGGCACCGAGCGACTGGCCTGCCGAGCCGCGCAACCGCACCTGTACGTGATGATCGGCGAGCGCCGACATGCCGTACAGCGCGGTGATTTCCGCCGACAATCGCGTGCCGACCGCGCGGTGCGTGTTGCGCACCGTATAGGTCAGCTGCATCTTTTCACGCCGTTCGAAGACGCGGCTGGCGTCGCGCAGGATCTGCGCATCGAGGCTGTCGGGCACCTGGTTACGCCCACCCGGCACGTTGAAGCGGCGCTCGCCATCCTCGGCGTCGACCTTGGCAAGGATCGGATTGAGGTCGAGGTCGTCCAGATGCTCGGCACCACGGCTGGTCTGGCGCAGCAATTCGGTACGTCCGATGACCTCGTCGAGGCTGCGCACCCCAAGCCGGGCGAGGATTTCGCGAACTTCCTCCGCAATGAAGGTCATCAGGTTGATGACCTTTTCGGGGGTGCCGCCAAATTTCGCGCGCAATCTTTCGTCCTGCACGCAGACACCGACGGGGCAGGTGTTCGAATGGCACTGGCGCACCATGATGCACCCCATCGCCACTAGGCTGAGCGTGCCGATGCCGAACTCTTCGGCCCCCAGGATCGCGGCGATTACGATATCGCGCCCGGTCTTGAGGCCACCGTCGGTACGCAGTTTGACGCGGTGCCGCAGCCCGTTGAGCGTCAGCACCTGATTGACCTCGCTTAGGCCCATTTCCCACGGGGTGCCCGCGTATTTGATACTCGTCTGCGGGCTCGCGCCGGTACCGCCGACATGGCCTGAGATCAGGATCGCATCGGCGTGGGCCTTGGCAACGCCCGCCGCAACCGTCCCGATCCCCGCGCTGCTGACCAGCTTCACGCACACCCGCGCGCGCGGGTTGATCTGCTTCAAATCGTAGATCAGCTGCGCCAGGTCTTCGATCGAATAGATGTCGTGGTGCGGCGGCGGGGAGATCAACGTGACCCCCGGCGTCGAGTATCGCAGCTTGGCGATCAGATCGGTAACCTTGAACCCCGGCAGCTGGCCGCCCTCGCCCGGCTTGGCGCCTTGCGCGACCTTGATCTCGATCTCTTCGGCGGCCCCCAGATACTCGGCGGTGACGCCAAAGCGCCCGCTAGCGATCTGCTTGATCGCCGAATTGGCATTGTCACCGTTCGCATAAGGGGTGAATCGGCTCGGATCTTCGCCACCCTCGCCAGACACTGCCTTCGCGCCGATGCGGTTCATCGCTATCGCGAGCGTTTCATGCGCCTCGGGGCTGAGTGCACCCAGTGACATGCCAGGCGTTACGAAGCGTTTACGAATCTCGGTGATCGCCTCGACCTGATCGACCGGCACCGGGTCCTTGGCATAGTTGAACTCGAGCAGGTCGCGCAGATAGATCGGCGGCAAGTCGCGCACGCCGCGCGCGAATTGCAGGTATGTCGAATAGCTGTCCGAGCCAACCGCGCTTTGCAGCAAATGCATCAGCTGCGCCGAATAGGCGTGCGGCTCGCCGCCCGAGCGCTGGCGGTAGAATCCACCGATCGGCAAAGTGACGACGCCCGCATCGAAGGCCGCTTCGTGCCGTTCGGCGGCATTGATGTGCAGCGAAGCATAGCCTTCGCCCGAAATCTTTGCGGGCATGCCCGGAAACAGGTCGTCGACGAGCGCGCGACTGAGGCCGACCGCCTCGAAATTATAGCCGCCACGATAGCTGGAGATCACCGCGATCCCCATCTTCGACATGATCTTCAACAGCCCCTCGCCGACCGCTTTGACATAGCGTGCGATACACACGTCGTGCGTCAGGTCACCGAACAGGCCGCGCGCGTGACGATCCCCGATTGCGGCCTCGGCCAGATAAGCGTTCACCGTCGTCGCGCCGACACCGATCAGCACCGCGAAATAATGCGTATCGAGCGCTTCGGCCGCGCGGACGTTCACGCTGGCATAGCTGCGCAGCCCCCTGCGCACGAGATGCGTATGAACCGCAGCGGCGGCGAGCACCATCTGGATCGCGATCCGGTCCGCCGACACATGTTCATCGGTCAGGAACAGCTCGCTCTTGCCCTCGCGGATCGCCTGCTCGGCCTCGGCGCGCACGCGCGCGATCGCGGCCCGCAGAGCATCAGGGCCGCCATGCGCGTCAAAAGTGCAGTCGAGTTCGGCAACCATCGGCCCAAAATGCGCCTGCAGCCGATGCCATTCGGCGTTGGCGAGTACGGGCGTATCGAGCACGAGCACCTGGTCGCGCCCTGAATTCTGATCGAGGATGTTGGCAAGATTCCCGAAGCGCGTCTTCAGGCTCATCACCCGCCGCTCTCGCAAACTGTCGATCGGCGGGTTCGTCACCTGACTGAAATTCTGGCGAAAGAATTGGTGGATCAGCCGTGGCTTGTCGGAAATGACCGCAAGCGGGGTGTCGTCGCCCATGCTGCCAACGGCTTCCTTCGCATCTTCGACCATCGGCGCGAGGATCAGTTCCATGTCCTCCATGGTCTGCCCGGCAGCAACCTGACGCCGGATCAAATCGGCGCGCGTCCACGACGCGTCAGCATCAGCGGGCGCGGCAAGGTCGGCAAGCGACAGGAAGTCGCCGACCATCTCGCCATAGGGCGCATCGGCGGCTAGCCGTTCCTTCAACGCGCCATCGTAATAGAGCTTCCCCTCCTCGAGGTCGACCGCGATCATCTGACCCGGCCCCAGCCGCCCCTTGGCAATGATCGTGGCTTCGGGAACGATCACCATGCCGGTCTCGCTGCCGACGATCAGGAGATCGTCGTTGGTCAGCGTATACCGCAACGGGCGCAACGCATTGCGATCCATCCCCGCGACCGCCCAGCGCCCATCGGTCATCGCGAGCGCGGCGGGGCCGTCCCAAGGCTCCATCACGCTCGCCAGATACGCATACATATCGCGCGTGGCGGCGGGCATGTCCGGCCGATCCTGCCACGCCTCGGGTACCAGCATGGTCTTTGCTGTCGGCGCGTCGCGGCCCGAGCGACAGATCACCTCGAATACCGCGTCGAGCGCGGCGGTGTCGCTCGCTCCTGCGGGAATTACCGGCTTGATGTCGTCCGAAGCGGTGCCGAACGCGAGGCTCGCCATGCGGATCTCGTGGCTCTGCATCCAATTCTTGTTGCCGCGGATCGTGTTGATCTCGCCATTGTGCGCGAGCGCGCGAAATGGTTGCGCGAGCCACCATTGCGGAAAGGTGTTGGTCGAGTAGCGCTGGTGAAAGATCGCGACGCGGCTGACGAAGCGTTCGTCCTGCAGGTCGGGGTAAAAGACCGACAGGCTTTCTGCGAGAAACAGTCCCTTGTAGACAATCGACCGGCCCGACAGCGAGCAGACGTAGAAATCGCGAACCTGCGCGGCGACGATGCGCGCTTCGATCCGGCGGCGCACGAGATAGAGGTTCTTTTCGAACTCCTCCGCCGTCGTCGTTTCGGGCGCGGGACCCGCGATCATGATCTGCTCGATCTCGGGTCGCAGCGCCTGCGCCTTGCGCCCGATCACGGAAATGTCGACGGGAACCTGGCGCCAGCCATAGATAGTATAGCCCGCGTCGATGATCTCGCTTTCGACGATCGTGCGGCATGATTCCTGCGCGGGCAGGTCGGTGCGTGGCAAAAAGATCATGCCGACCGCAAGGCGGCGCGCGAGCGGGCGGTGACCCGACAGCGCGATCGCGTCATCGAAAAACGCGGTCGGCAGATCGACATGCAGCCCTGCGCCGTCGCCGGTCTTACCGTCGGCATCGACCGCGCCGCGGTGCCAGACCGCCTTCAACGCTTCGATTGCGGCGGCGACCACGCGACGGCTCGGCCGACCATCGGTCGCCGCGATCAGCCCGACCCCGCACGCGTCCGATTCCATATCGGGGTGGTACATGCCGTGAGTGGCGAGGTAGGTGCGAGGATCGGGAATAGCGTCGACGGTCAAGATCCTGCGGGCCTTTTGCGTGTCTTTATTTCCCGAACGAGCAACGCCAACCGCACCTGAAATCCTTCAAAGGACTTGGTGATCATTGCAGTTTGAACGTTCATGACATCCGGGTCGGTCATCATTGACATCGACTCGCGGACGTAAACCCTCCCGCTCGGCGTATCGAAAAACGACTTCAGATCGCTCAGCTGTATCTCGTTGAACCGCCGGGAATAAGCTTTGGCCATCGCATCGGCAAGCAATGGAAGATCAGATTTGAACTGAGTCAGCGAGCGGTCCTGCTCATCGGCCAAGAAGCGTTTCATCGCGTCATCGGCATCCGCATTCGTCCCGGTCAGTTTCTTGAAGTCCAGCGCTGCGACCGACTGGGTGATCGTTGCCATCAGCGGCTTCAGCATCGCATCGATCATCGCGTCGCGCTGCGAGAGCGGGAACATTTGTTCGATGATACGCCGCGCAGCGGTAAGGCGGGCCGGGTCGAGCGTTTCGGCCGAAGGCGTAACGA
>JAYTAR010000153.1:0-1796 GCA_043737455.1 Sphingomonadales bacterium
GCCTGCTCATTGGCATCGGGGCCGATGACGCGCGGCAGATCGGGCATCGCGTCGAGCCGAACCGGTTCGAGCGCAATCCCCTGCGCATCGACGAGCGTCAATTTCTGCGCGTGTTGCCACACCGCCGCAGGCTTGCGCTCGACGATGCGGATCGCGAGCGTGTCGGGCAGGCGTCGCGAAACCTGCGCGTCGGCGACCCAGCCATATTGCAGCAGCTTGGCACGCACGCCTTCGAGGTCGACGAGCGGCATCGCGATCGATTGCTGGTCGAGCGCAACGGCATAGACGCTCATCCGGTCCATTCGGTCGATGCCGGTGACGTCGATATGTTTGACGGCGAACCCCGCGCGCCCGACCGCTTCGCCCATCGCCAGCCCCGCACGTCGTGGCACGTCGAGCATCAGCGCGATGACGATGACGCCGCCGATCGCGATCGCGACGATCGCAAAGGTGACGATGCGCTCGAGCGTGCGCGCGTCGATCGGCAGCGTTGCGAGCGCCCGTGAAGCCAGGCTGGTCTGCGGCTTACGGCGTAGCGACTTGGCCGGCTTGCGCCGCGCGGGCGCGCGCCGGCGAATGGCGGCGGCGGTCATCGGGCGTCCTCCAGGATGGCAGCGACCAGGCGGTCGTAATCGATACCAACGTGCCGCGCCTGTTCGGGAACGAGGCTGAGCGGCGTCATGCCTGGCTGGGTGTTGACCTCGAGCAGGTACAGGCCCTCAACCCCGCGCTCATCGTCCCAGCGGAAATCGGACCGCGACACGCCGCGACAGCCGAGCACGTGATGCGACTTGAGCGCCATGTCGCAGCAGGCGCTGGCGATGACATCGGGGATGTTTGCAGGGCAGATGTGATCGGTCATGCCGTCGGTGTATTTGGCATCATAATCGTAGAAACCGCTTTTCGGGCGAAGTTCGGTAACGCCGAGCGCGCGCCCGAAATCCTTAGTGCCGAGCACCGCCGTCGTCAGCTCGCGGCCGCGGATGAACGGTTCGGCAAGCAGTTCGTCGAACTCCTGCCACGGCCCCGCGACGTCGCGCCCGATCGGTTCGCCGTATGTACCGTCGGCGGTGACGATCGCGACGCCGACCGACGATCCCTCGTTGACGGGTTTCAGGACATAGGGGCGCGGCAGCGGGTCACCGAGAAACAGGCTCGCCGATTTCACCACATGTCCGCCGGGCATGCGGATACCGTGAGGCGTCAGCGCCTGTTTCGACAGCTGCTTGTCGATCGCGATCATCGACGTGGCCATGCCCGAATGCGTGTATTTCAGGCCCATCAGGTCGAGCATGCCCTGCACCGACCCGTCCTCACCAGGCGTCCCGTGCAGCGCGTTGAACACAACATCGGGCGCGGCCTCGGCAAGCCGCAGCGCGACGTCGCGGCCCATGTCGATGCGCACCACCTCATGCCCGAGGCGTTCGAGCGCATCGCCGACCTGCGCACCGGTGACGAGCGAAACCTCGCGCTCAGCCGACCACCCGCCCATGAGCAGCGCGACTCTCATTGGTCTCCCTCCCCCTCAAGGGGGGAGGGACAGGCGCGAAACGCCAGGGTGGGGGCAAGGTCGAGGCTCACAATCCCTCACCCTGCTTGGCTATCGCCAAGCTGTCCCTCTCCCCTTCAGGGAGAGGGTTTCCGACGCGCTGAATCTCCCATTCCAGCACTACGCCCGAGTGCGCGAGCACGTGTGCCCGCACTTCCTCGCCAAGCGCTTCGATGTCCGCGCTCGTCGCGCCGCCCAGATTGAGCAGAAAGTTGCAGTGTTTCTCGCTGACCTGCGCGTCGCCGCG
>JAYTAR010000154.1:0-4655 GCA_043737455.1 Sphingomonadales bacterium
ACCAGATCGCCAATATAGATGATATTGTCGTTCTTCAGGCAATTTGCGCTACGCACCGACAGCTCGAGCTCATCGACCTTTTTCAGCAGGTAACGGTTCAGCTGATTGGTGTCGCTCTCGCTTACGGGACCCGCACCCATCGCGCCCATGCCCGACGGCGCCGCCATGCCGATGATCGGCGACTGCATCTGCATGCCGCTGTCATCGAAGCTGACGAACAATGCGAGCTGATCCTGAAGAATGCGCGCCGCATAGGCGACCGCATCGTCAGGGCTGATCGTGCCATCGGTCTCGATGGTCAGCGTCAGTTTATCGTAATCGAGCTCCTGACCAACGCGCGTGTTCTCCACCTTATACGCGACCTGCTTGACCGGCGAATAAAGCGCATCGACAGGTACGAGCCCGATCGGCGCGTCGGCGGGGCGATTGGCAGCTGCCGCGACATAACCCTTCCCGACATCGGCGGTCAGCTCCATATTGAGCGTCGCACCTTCGTCGAGATGACAGATCAGCAGGTCGGGGTTCATGATCTCGATGTCACCCGACATCGCGATCATGCCGGCGGTCACGTCGACCGGGCCCGTCGCCGACAGTTGGAGGCGCTTGGGCCCCTCACCCTGCATCCGGATCGCCAACTGCTTGATGTTGAGCACGATGTCGGTCACGTCCTCGCGGACGCCCGCCAAGCTGCTGAACTCATGCAGCACGTTTTCGATCTTGATGCTCGTTACCGCCGCACCTTGCAGCGACGACAACAGCACGCGACGAAGCGCGTTGCCGAGCGTCAGTCCAAAGCCACGCTCGAGCGGCTCGGCGACGAAAGTCGCTCGACGGCGCCCGTCCGACCCCGGCTTTTTCTCAAGCGCGGTTGGCTTCTTCAGTTCTTGCCAGTTCTTTGAATTGACGGCCACGGTGTTCCCCTTGGGGTTGGGCGATCCGCTCGTCAGCGGATCAGCCGGTAGATCATTATGCAAGGCTTCGCGATCGAAGGGCGCGTCCAAACTCACGCGCGCGACCTCAAACGCGCCGCCGTTTCGACGGGCGCACGCCGTTGTGCGGGATCGAGGTCACGTCACGGATCGACGTGATGTTGAACCCAACTGATTGCAGCGCACGCAACGCCGATTCGCGGCCCGAACCAGGTCCCTTGACCTCGACCTCGAGCGTGCGAACACCGTGCTCGGCAGCCTTTTTACCGGCATCCTCGGCGGCGACCTGCGCGGCGTAAGGCGTCGACTTGCGACTTCCTTTGAAGCCCATCGTGCCCGCCGACGACCAACTGATCGCATTGCCCTGCGCATCGGTGATCGTGATCATCGTGTTATTGAAGCTGGCGTTGACGTGCGCCACGCCACTGGTGATGTTCTTGCGCTCGCGCTTTTTGATGCGCTGGGGTTCGCGTGCCATTGTTCTTATCCTGATCTGAGCGAGGCCGCAGCCTTCGAGCTATTTCTTCTTGCCGGCGATCGGCTTTGCTTTGCCCTTACGCGTGCGCGCATTGGTGTGCGTGCGCTGGCCCCGAACGGGTAGGCCCTTGCGGTGACGCAGTCCGCGGTAGCACGCCAGGTCCATCAGCCGCTTGATGTTTTGCGACGTGGTGCGGCGCAGATCGCCCTCGACAGTATAGCCGCCGTCGATCGTCTCACGGATCTGAAGCACTTCCTGATCGGTCAGATCCTGCACCCGCGCAGACTCGGCGATGCCGAGCTTGCCCGTGATTTCCTTCGCCTTCGAAGGCCCGATACCGTGAATATAGGTCAGCGCGACATGCACGCGCTTGTTGGTGGGAATGTTAACTCCCGCAATACGTGCCATATTTTCGATCCTTCAGCTCCACGGGGCAACTGGCACGCCGCCCCATCTCGTCGCGTTGCTTCAAAAATGCCGCCGGGCCGAAACGTGCAGACACGCCCGGCGAACCGCGACTGTTTCGGAAGTGTGCGCGCCTAACCGGGGGGCCTGTCGCTGTCAAGCAATGCGCCGAGCTTATATTAAGGCTACGACACTTTCTTCAAGCTCTCCGGCTTGTGCGCGGCCTGCCCGCCCGATTTGTCCGACTCGACCAGATATTGCGGATCGGCGGGTGACGCTGTGACTTTGTGCGACTTGATCTTCATCGGCTTGGTCAGCTTTTTCACGACCTTCCCAGCCGAATGTCCGCCACTCGAGTCCCACTCGACCTTGTCGCCCTTTTTCAGTGTCTTCTCGGTCATGACGCGCTCCCTATGGAGCGAGGTAAATAAGCGGTGCCGAGGTTCGGTTCCGTCAGCGTCGCAGGAGCGTCTCGATCGCGGCGCTGACCTGAGAGATGTCCGCCATGCCGTCGATTTCGGAAAGCAGGCCGCGCGCGGCATAGAGCGGGAGAATCGGCGCGGTCTTCGCGCGATATTCGGCCATGCGCGTCCGCACCGTCTCGGCATTGTCGTCGGGCCTGCGCTTGAAGCTCGTGGCACCGCAGACATCGCAAACGCCCGCGACCTTTGGTAGCTTGTGCCGGTCGTGAAACCCTGCACCGCAATTCGCGCAGGTGAACCGCCCGGTGATGCGGTCGACGAGCGCTTCTTCGTCGACGCCCAGCTCGATGACGTGGTCGAGCGTGCGTCCGCGCGCGGCAAGGATGGCATCGAGGGATACGACTTGCGCCGCGGTGCGCGGATACCCGTCGAAGATCGCGCCTTGCCCCGGCGGCATGGCGTCGAGCGCATCGCCGATCAGGGCGTCGACGATCTCGTCGCTGACCAGACCCCCGGTATCCATGACCGCTTTCGCCGCCTGACCGACGGCGGTTCCGGCACTCACCGCCGCGCGCAGCATGTCGCCGGTCGACAGTTGCGCCATGCCATGGTCGGCAACGAGGCGCGCGGCTTGCGTGCCCTTCCCTGCGCCCGGAGGCCCTAGCAAAATGATGTTCACGCGGACGACCTCCCCCGGCGGCCTCGCCTAGCGAGAGGTCCGCGCACCTTTCAGCTTCGACTTCTTGATGAGGTCACCATATTGATGCGCGAGCAAATGGCTTTGGATCTGAGTGACCGTGTCCATCGTGACGTTGACGACGATCAGCAGGCTCGTCCCGCCAAGCGCGATCGAGAGCCCCATCCGCGCAGTGATGAATTCGGGGATCAGGCAGATCAGCGTGAGATAGGCGGCACCGACGACGGTGATGCGCGTCAGGACATAATCGAGATAAGTCTCGGTCGCCTTGCCTGGGCGGATCCCGGGCACGAACCCACCATATTTCTTGAGATTCTCGGCCGTCTCTTCGGGATTGAAAACGACTGCAGTGTAGAAGAAGCTGAAGAAAATAATGCCGGCGGCATAAAGCCCCATGTAGAGCGGCGACCCGTGCTGGAGCGCGCTCGTCACCGAAAGGACGAAATCGCCCCACGCACTTTCGCCCGCGGCCTGCTTGCCGGCGAACTGCACGACGGTCAGCGGCATCAGCAAGAGCGACGACGCAAAGATCGGCGGAATGACGTTGGCGGTATTGATCTTGAGCGGCAGGAAGCTCTTGTCACCCTGCTGCATCCCGCGCGCGGTCTGCCGTTTCGGATATTGGATCAGCACGCGACGCTGCGCGCGCTCCATGAAGCAGATGAACGCGATCAGCCCCACCGCGAGCGCAATGACCGCAAGGATCAGCAACGGGTTCATCGTGCCCGTCCGCGCGCCCTCGAACAGGTTGACGATCGCACGCGGCAGCTGGCTGACGATGCCCGCCATAATGATGAGCGAGACGCCGTTGCCGACGCCGCGGCTGGTGATCTGCTCGCCCAGCCACATCAGGAACATCGTGCCGCCGATCAGCGAGATGACACAGGTCACGCGGAACAGAAGCCCCGGTTCGACGACGGCCGACATACCCTGCGCAGCGCCCCAGCTTTCGAGGCCGACCGCGATGAACCATCCCTGGATGGCCGTAAGAAAGACGGTGCCGTACCGCGTATATTGGTTCAGTCGCTTACGGCCGCTTTCGCCCTCTTTCTTGATCGCTGCCAGCGTCGGCGACAGCGACGTCGCGAGCTGGATGACGATCGACGCTGTGATATAGGGCATCACGCCAAGCGCGATCAGGCTCATCCGCTCGAGCGAACCACCCGAGAATGTGTTGAAGAAGTCCAGAACGCCGCCGCGGGTCGTATCGTACAGCGTCTGCAACGCGCGCGGGTCGATGCCCGGCAGCGGCACGTGACTGATGAAACGGAATATGATCAGCACGCCGATCGTGAACCAAAGGCGCTTGCGCAGTTCGGTCGCCTTGCCAAACTTTGAGAGGCTGAGGTTCGAGGCAAAATTGTCGGCGGCAGAGGCCATGTTTGTGCTAATTTCCTGTCGGGTCAGCGCGTCATATAAGGCGGCGGACGACGATGTCTAACGCCGTCACCGCGCCGACCGGTCAGGCCTTCTTCGCTGCCGCCTTCTTTGCATCCTTTTCGGCCGCCTTTACGCGCTGCACGGTGCGGTGCTTCGCCTTAGCCTTGTCGGCGGCCGCAACGACCTCGATCACCTCGACCGAACCCCCTGCCGCCTCGACCGCCTCACGTGCGCCTTTCGAGGCACCGGCAACGCGAAACGAAAGCTTGGCGGAAAAACTGCCCTTGCCGAGCAGGCGCACGCCGTCCTTGCCACCGCGCGCGATCCCCGCCGCCTGCAGTGCG
>JAYTAR010000155.1:0-1780 GCA_043737455.1 Sphingomonadales bacterium
TGGCCGCCCTTTCGTGCGTACCGACGCGAGGTTTAGACGGCAACGATGGCCTTGCGGCGCCGCGCGGCTGCGCCGACCATGGCAAAGCCAGCGATCATGAGAGCCCAGCTCGTCGGCTCGGGAACAGCCCCTGCCACAAATTGACCGATCACATTGACGCCCGGGTGGATCGCACCGTCTGTGTAGCGAAACGACACCGAGGTGGCGGTCAGCGAGTCGATGGTGATGGGTCCAACGTCCTGCTGCAGGATATTGAACGCCGTTAACGGAGATCCAAAGTCGAGGTTCGACAGTGTCCAAACCACGTTGCCGCTGCAATCGATGCCACAGAAGCTACCGCCCGATGAATATACGAACTGGTCGCCGTTCGTACCCCCGTTCAGGTCGAAGAACGTATTTCCAAAGTAGTTTCCTTCGTCTCCGGGCCCGACCAGAACGGTCTGGGTACCGAAGTCGTTTCCGCCGGCTTTTAGATTGACCATCACGGTCTTACCCGCCAGCGACACCGCGTTCGCGCTACCAGCAGCGAGAAGCAACGCAGCGACAGCGCTGCTTGCCAACATCTTATTGTACATGAACGCAACTCCTGAACCGGGGTCTGCCCCCTAATCGTTACGCTAGCAAAGATCATGCCAAACGCAATTTATGCTTAAGTCCAGATGCTTAGCTTTCAGGTCGTTACGCAGGTGTAAAGTTTACCGACAGTTTTTCGTCGCTCAGGGGCTTCACTGGATCGTCACCTCCAGCCCGGTCATTGCGAATAAAGGCCTCGGCGAGGCCAACCGCGGCGCGCCGATGAACAACAGCAACACGAGCAGGCACGACGCACACTCAACCGGTGCAATGACGGAGTCGCGCTATCGCAAGTGATCGAAAAGATGGTGCACCGGAAGGGATTCGAACCCCCGACCCCTGCCTTCGGAGGGCAGTGCTCTATCCAGCTGAGCTACCGGTGCGTGCGGGCGTTCCCTAGCAGTGCCGCCGCTACTTGGGAACAGGCGTGTAGGGCGCAAAGCTGCCGAGGCCGCAGCTCGCGCCGGTGCGGATGCCCCCGCCCTGGTTGATGACGGTGATGATGTCGACCGAGCACAGGCGGCTGAGCGAGGTCGAATAGCTGAAGGCGCGTTCGAAGCCGAGTTGCGGGCACGCATAGGGCAGGGTGTTCCTGAGCACGGTGCCGTCGCGCAGGATGAAGTCGATGGTGCGGTCGTCGACGACCTTCGACTCGCGGATGCGCGACAGTTCGATGCACGACGGGCCCTTGGCCGACGACGACTGCGTGCCCGCGGGCGGCGGGGCAGCGGCGCGCGGTCCGGCGTCGCGCGGGGTACAGCCTGCTATCGCAGCGGCGGCGGCGACGAGCAGCAGGGCGGTTCTCATGGCTCGGATCCTCCTTCGGACAACGGAATGCGCGAGGTGCCGGCGGGTGCCGGGGTCTTCGCAGCATAGGCGCAATCGACCGCGACAGGACAGCGCCAACATTGCGGGCGCCGCGCGATGCAGACGTAGCGCCCATGCAGGATCAGCCAGTGGTGGGCATGGCGGCGGTAGGGCGGCGGGATGACGCGCAGCAGCAGGTCCTCGACCTTACCCGGGTCCTTGGCGGGCGCGAGGCCGGTGCGGTTGGCGACGCGAAAGACATGGGTGTCGACCGCGCAGGCGTCCTCGCCGAACGCGACGTTCAGCACGACGCTCGCGGTTTTGCGCCCGACGCCGGGCAGCGCCTCGAGGTCGGCGCGGGTCCGAGGCACCGTGCCGCCGTGGTGCTCGACGAGCCGGA
>JAYTAR010000156.1:0-11214 GCA_043737455.1 Sphingomonadales bacterium
AAGTCATTGGGGGTGCGAGCGTTGCCATTAGTCTACCTCTGCTTTGTGTCGTCGCTCCGGCGGAGGCCGGGGCCGCTCTGTTCGACGCGCTGCTCTCTACCCGAGAGCGGCTCCGGCCTCCGCCGGAGCGACGCGAGAATGCCTAAAGCGCTTCCGCCCCCGCGATGATTTCGATGAGTTCGGTCGTGATCGCCGCCTGGCGCGTGCGGTTGTAGAGGATGTTGAGGCGCTGGATCATGTCGCCGGCGTTGCGCGTGGCGTTATCCATAGCGGTCATGCGGCTGCCTTGCTCAGACGCGGCGTTCTCGAGCATCGCGCGAAAGACTTGGATCGCGATATTGCGCGGGAGCAGGTCGGCAAGGATCGTCGCCTCGTCGGGCTCGTATTCGACCGCAGCCGCGGCGACGGGGGCGACGGGAGCGCCGGGCGCCGCGGTGGCGAGCGGCACCGGAATGATCTGGATGCCGGTCGGATGCTGGACCAGCGCCGATTGGAACTTGGCGAAGAACAAATGCGCGACGTCGAACGCGCCAGCCTCGTAGCGGGCGATCAGGTCATCGGCGACGACCTGCGCATCGGCGAACCCGACCGCTTTGATATGACCGACTTCCTGATCGTGGAGGATGCCGCGCGGGTAGAAGCGCTTGAGCACGCGACCCTTCTTGCCCGCGAGATAAAAGAGTACGGTTTTGCCCGCGGCTTCGAGCGCCATCGCCTTGGCGCGCGCAGCGCGCACGATGTTGGTGTTGAACGCGCCCGCCAGCCCACGCTCCGACGTCGCGACGACGATGAGATGCACCTGGTCCTTGCCAGTGCCCGCGAGCAGTTTGGGGCTGCTCTCGCTGACCGTTACCTTGGCGGCGAGCGATGCCATCACCGCTTCAAGCCGTTCGGCATAAGGCCGTCCGTTCTGCGCCGCTTCCTGCGCGCGACGCAGTTTCGCCGCAGCAACCATCTTCATCGCCTTGGTGATCTTCTGCGTCGACTTCACCGAGCCGATGCGGACCTTGAGGGCTTTTAGACTTGCCATTCTAACCTTTTCTCCCTCTCCCGCTTTTGCGGGAGAGGATACGAAGACTTGGCAGCTTGCTGCCTAGTCGTAGTTGGTGAGGGCCCTCACCCTCCCACCGCTAAGCAGCGGCGGGCCCCTCCCTCTACCGCGAAAGCGGGAGAGGGGTTATCGCTTACGCAAACGTCTTCGCAAACGCGTCGAGCGCGGCTTTGAGCCCCGACTTCGCTTCGTCGCCCAAATCCTTGGTGTCACGGATTTTGCCGAGCACGCCCGCATGCTCGTTCCGCAGGAAGCCGAGCATCGCTTCCTCGTAGCGCGTCACGTCCGCGACAGGCACAGTGTCGAGATAGCCGTTGGTGCCGGCAAAGATCGACGCGGTCTGCTCTTCGAACGGCATCGGCGCATATTGCTTCTGCTTGAGCAATTCGGTCAGCCGCGCGCCGCGATTGAGCAGTTTCTGCGTCGACGCGTCGAGATCCGACCCGAATTGCGCAAACGCCGCCATTTCGCGGTATTGCGCGAGCTCGAGCTTGATGCTGCCCGACACCTTCTTCATCGCCTTAGTCTGCGCGGCCGAACCCACGCGGCTGACGCTCAGGCCCACGTTGATCGCCGGTCGCACGCCCTGATAGAACAGATCGGTCTCGAGGAAGATCTGCCCGTCGGTGATCGAGATCACGTTGGTCGGGATGTACGCCGACACATCGCCCGCTTGTGTCTCGATGATCGGGAGCGCGGTCAGCGAGCCGTTGCCGTTCGCGTCGTTCATCTTCGCCGCGCGCTCGAGCAGGCGGCTGTGGAGATAGAACACGTCGCCGGGGTAGGCCTCCCGACCAGGCGGACGGCGCAGCAGCAGCGACATCTGGCGGTACGCGACCGCCTGCTTCGACAGATCGTCATAGACGATGACCGCATGCATGCCATTGTCGCGGAAATATTCACCCATCGCGCAGCCGGTATAGGGCGCGAGAAACTGGAGCGGGGCAGGTTCCGACGCGGTGGCGGCGACGACGATGGTGTATTCCATCGCGCCCGCCTCGGTCAGCGCGCGGACGATCTGTGCGACGGTCGAGCGTTTCTGTCCGATCGCGACATAGATGCAGTAAAGCTTCTGGCTCTCGTCGGTGCCCGCGTGCGCCGCCTTCTGATTGATGAAGGTATCGATCGCGACCGCGGTCTTGCCGGTCTGGCGATCGCCGATGATGAGCTCGCGCTGGCCACGCCCGACGGGCACGAGCGCGTCGAGCGCCTTGAGCCCCGTCTGCACGGGTTCATGCACCGATTTGCGCGGGATGATGCCCGGTGCCTTGACCTCGACGCGGCTGCGCTGGTCGGTGACGATCGGGCCCTTGCCGTCGATCGGGTTGCCGAGACCATCGACCACGCGCCCGAGCAGCCCCTTGCCGACGGGCACGTCGACGATCGTGCCGGTGCGCTTGACGACATCGCCTTCCTTGATCTCGGCGTCCGAGCCGAAAATCACGACGCCGACATTGTCCGCCTCCAGGTTCAGCGCCATGCCCTGCACGCCATTGGCAAACGCGACCATCTCGCCGGCCTGCACATTGTCGAGGCCATGGATGCGCGCGATGCCGTCACCGACCGAGAGCACTTGTCCTGTCTCGGACACTTCGGCTTCGGTGCCAAAGGACGCGATCTGGTCCTTGATAACGCGGGAAATTTCAGCGGCGCGAATATCCATCGTGTCTGCCTTTAGCCTTTCATCGCATGCGCGAGCGTATTCAACTTGGTGCGGATCGAACCGTCGATCAGCTGGCTGCCAATCTTGACGATCAGCCCGCCGAGGATCGCGGGGTCAGTCTTTTGTGCGATCGCGACGTCGCGGCCAACGCGCGCTTTCAGCTTGACCTTGAGCGCGGCCAGCTGCTCGTCGGTCAGCGGGTGCGCGGTCGTCACCTGAGCGGTCGTTTCGCCACGATGATCCGCGGCCATCGCGCGAAATGCGGCGATGACGGCGGGAGCCTGGTTCAAGCGGCGATTGGTCGCGAGCACGCCGAGAAAATTGGTCGTCAGCGCATCGAGGCCGACTTCCTTCCCGACCGCCTTGATCGCCGCCGCGGCTTGGGCGCGCGCGATCGTGGGGCTGGCGACGAGGCGGCGCAGATCGCTCGATTGCCCCATTGCATCCTCGAGCCGCGTGAGGCTCGCCTCGACCGCCTCGATCGACTTGTTTCCGCGAGCCAGATCGAACAGCGCCGTCGCGTAGCGTCCCGACAGGCTCGCCTGAATACCGCCGGTGCTCACGTGTTTGCTCGTCCCCGAAATTTGAGCCCGCGCGAAAAAGGCGCCGATAGCGCCGGTTGCGACGGGATGGCGCGCGCCTAGCATCGGCTTTGCTGCGATGCAAGGTTGTGGCAGGACGACGACCGTCACCGACCGAAAGGAACGCAATGCCCGGCCTCTTCGACTATTCCGACACCGCCGACACGTGCGAAGCCTATGTCGCGATGCCGCAGGCAGAGGGGCCGCGCCCGGCGGTGCTCGTCGCGCATCAATGGTCGGGGCAAAGCGAGCATGAGCGCGAGACCGCCGACCTGCTCGCGGCGTTAGGCTATGTCGGGATCGCGATCGATGTCTATGGCAAGGGCAATCGCGGCGATCCGCAAGCGGCCGATCATTCGGGATTGATGGGGCCGTGGCTCGCCGACCGTGCGGCACTGCGGCGGCGGCTGTTGGCGGCGGTCGCCTTCGCCAAGTCGCACGAGGGCGTCGACGCATCACGGATCGCGATCATCGGCTATTGTTTCGGCGGTCTGTGCGCGCTCGATGTCGCGCGTTCGGGGACGACCGACGTGAAGGGCGCGGTGAGCATTCACGGCATCTTCCCCCCGCCTAATATCGGTGCGCAGGTCGACATCACGACAAAGGTTCTAATGCTGCACGGCTGGGAAGACCCGATGGCCAAGCCCGCCGACGTCGAGATGGTCGCGCGCGAGTTAACGAATGCCGAGGCCGATTGGCAGCTTCACGCTTATGGTCATGCCATGCACGCCTTTACCGGCAAGGACGTCAATGCCCCCGAGCGCGGCATGGCGTACGATGCCAGCGCGGCGCAGCGTTCATGGGCGGCGACCGTGGCGTTTCTTGCTGAAATCTTTGAGTGACGCTTTGACCGCAAGCTGCGGGATGCAAGGCTTTTCGGCGACGGATATCTATCCTGCCAGAGCAGGAGAAAACCAATGACCTATTCCATCACCGGCCTCGATCCCGCCGCCTTTGCCGATCTCGCGGAGGCGGGGGATGCCGTGCTTGCCACCCGGAATGCCATACGCGTGACCGCCACAACAAAGCCTGGCTATCCGTGCCGGATCACGCTCGAGGACGCAGAGCCGGGTGAAACGCTGATCCTATTGCACCACGTCAGCCACGACGTCGCGACGCCCTATCGTAGCGCATATGCGATTTATATCCGCGAAGCGGCAACCGCGATCGCCCAATATATCGATGCGGTGCCGCCAGTCTTTGAGGGTCGCCCGATGGCCCTGCGCGGCTTCGATGCGAACGGAATGCTGCAATCGGCGGCACTGGCGCTGCCGGGGCAGGCTGACGAGCAAATTCGAAGCTTGTTTGCCGATCCCGACATTGCCTATCTTCATGCGCACAATGCTGCGCACGGCTGTTTTGTGGCAAAAGTGGAACGCGCATGACCGGCGATCGCGCGATCGACCCCGAAGTCGCCTGGGCTGCATTCGCGGTGCGTAATCGTGCGTTCGACGGCATGTTCGTCGGCGCGGTCAAGACCACCGGCATCTACTGCAAGCCGTCATGCCCCGCGCGACATCCACTGCGGCACAATGTCGAATATTTCGCGGACGGGGAGGGTGCGAGGGCGGCGGGATACCGCGCGTGTCTGCGTTGCAAACCCGACGAAATCGGGCGCGACCGCGAAGCCGTGGCGCAGTCGATACGGCTGATCGAAGGGGCCGAGGATATGCCTCAGTTGGGCGTTCTTGCCGCCGCCGTTGGTTATGCGCCGCATCATTTTCATCGACTGTTCAAGCGCGATATTGGGATCACGCCCGCCGCTTATGCGCGCGCGTTGCGGGCGCGCCGGGCCGAGACGACGCTGACCGAGGCCGCCACCGTGACCGACGCGATCTACGACGCCGGCTTTCAAAGCCCGAGCCGATTTTATGCCGATGCGCCCGATCGGCTGGGCATGACGCCCTCGGCATGGCGGCAGGGCGGGGCAGGGGTGACGATCCATTATGCGCTCGCCGATACGGTGCTCGGCCGAATGCTGCTTGCCGCAACCGAGCGCGGCATTTGTCGCTTATCGTTCGATGAAGATGTTGAAGCGCTCGCCAAGCGCTTTCCGAACGCCAAGCTTGAGGAAGGCGGCGGCATGTTGACCGCTCTGGTGGCGGGTGCGGTTGAAGCCTGCGCCAAGCCGGGCAACATGCCCGACCTGCCGCTCGACATAGCCGGGACTGCGTTTCAGCAAGCGGTCTGGCGCGAACTTGCCCGGGTTCCAGCGGGGGAAACGGTGAGCTATGCAGCGCTTGCCGTCCGTGCCGGGAACGCTGGCGCGGTGCGAGCGGCGGGTAGCGCCTGTGGTGCGAACCAAGTGGCGGTTTTAATTCCCTGCCACCGCGCCGTCCGGAGCGACGGAGCGCTCGGCGGCTATGCCTATGGCCTCGAGCGCAAGCGTGAACTCTTGCGCCGCGAGGCCATGGCCTGAGCGGTCAGAGTGCCGAGTGCGGGGTCGTCCCGACATTGATATCCTTGGCGGTTCCCATCGCCGCGCCGGTCGTGTCGCTCTTGCCATCGCCATTGCCGTCGTAGGTCCCAGCCGCACGTTGCGACTTGCGCCACTGCCATGCGCCATAAGCGGCAGCGCCGAGCACGACGGCCGCGATGCCGCTCAAACCCTTTTGCGGAGTCTGGTTTGAAAAATTCGCCATGTGAAAAGCTCCTCGATTGTGAAAGTGCGCCGCTAAAGCGCACCAGTGTCGTTATCGGTTCCCCAGTGTCCCCTTGCGCCGTCAGACGAAAGAATAGGGGTCGACATCGACCGCCACTCGCACGTCGCGCGGGACCTCCACGCTGGCGAGCCAACCACGGATGACGTCCTGCACGGCTAGCGCGCGGCGCGCGTGGACGAGCAGACGCATCCGGTGGCGGCCGCGCAGCATCGCCAGCGGCGCGGCGGCGGGGCCGAACACTTCCATGCCCTCGACCTGCGGTGCCGCCTTGGCGACCGCTTTGGCGGTGTCGACGGCGGCGCGCTCGTTTTCGGACGATATGATGATTGCTGCCAGCCGTCCGAACGGCGGCGCACCGGCCTCGCGCCGCGACTCGGTCTCGGCGGCATAGAACCCGTCCGTGTCCCCGGCGACCAGTGCGGCGATAACCGGCGCGTCGGGGGCGTGGGTCTGGACGAAGACGCGCCCGGGCTTGCTGCCGCGCCCGGCACGCCCAGCGACTTGCGCGATCTGCTGAAAACTTCGCTCGGCCGCGCGCAGATCGCCACCCTGCAGGCCCAGATCGGCGTCGATCACGCCAACCAAGGTCAGATTGGGGAAGTGATACCCCTTCGTCACCAGCTGCGTGCCGACGACGATATCGATGTCGCCCGCCTCCATCCGCCCGACGAACTCGGCGGCCTTGGCGGGCGACCATAAGGTATCGCTCGTGACCACGGCGGTTCGCGCTTCGGGGAACAGCGCTGCGACCTCGTCGGCGATGCGCTCCACCCCGGGGCCGACCGCGACCAGGCTGTCGGCTTCGCCGCATTCGGGGCATGCCCGCGGCGGGGCCATGACATGCCCGCAATGATGGCATTGCAATCGCGCGAGCAGCCGGTGTTCGACCATCCACGCGGTGCAATTGGGGCATTGAAAGCGGTGGCCGCAATGGCGGCACAAAGTCAGCGGCGCATAACCGCGGCGATTGAGGAACAGCAATGCCTGCTCGCGGCGTTCGAGCACGTCTTCGAGCGCCGTCACGAGTGTCGGGGCGAGCCAGCGCCCGCGCGGCGGCGGATCGCGCGTCAGGTCGATCGCGGCGATCGTAGGAAGTTGCGCCGCGCCATAACGGCCCGGAAGCTTGAGCTCGCGGTAATGGCCGAGCGCGACTTGCTGGCGCGTCTCGATCGCTGGCGTCGCGCTGGCGAGGATGACGGGGCAGCCTTCGAACCGGGCCCGCATCACCGCGACATCGCGCGCGTGATAATGAACGCCGTCTTCCTGCTTGAAGCTCGTCTCATGCGCCTCGTCGACGACGATCAGGCTGAGATCGGCATAGGGCAGGAACAGCGCCGAGCGCGCCCCGACGGTGACACGCGCTTCACCACTTGCGATCGCGCGCCACGCCCGCCGGCGCTGCGACTGGCGCAGTCCCGAATGCCACGCGACGGGGGCAGTGCCGAAGCGCGCCTCGAACCGGCGCAAAAACGGTTCGGTGAGCGCGATTTCGGGAAGCAGGACGAGCGACTGTCGCCCCTCACGCAACGATTGCGCGACCGCTTCGAAATAGACTTCGGTTTTGCCCGAACCCGTCACGCCATCGAGCAAAGTCGCGGCGAACGCACGCGCGGTCACGTCGGCGACGAGCACCGCGGCGGCGGCCTGTTGCGCGGGCGACAGCGCGGGTGTCGCGTGATCGGGATCCGGAAGCGCGAAGGGGTCGTCGACGCGGACTTCAATTGGCTCGATCGCACCCGTCTTGACCAAGCCGCGGATGACGCCGTCGCTGACGTCCGCGGCAAAGGCAAGCTCCCGGATCAGCCCTTGTCGCGTGCCGATACGTTCAAGTGCCTGCGCACGCTGCGGCGTCAGACGTGGCGGAACGACGCCCGTAGCGCGGTATTCAGTGACGGCGCGCCGTTCCTCGAGCGCGGACGCACTCGCAAGCGTCATGCGCAGCACCGCGGCAGGAGGCGCGAGGTAATAATCGGCGGTCCATTCGATCAACCGTCGCAACGGTCCCCTGATCGGCGGCAAATCATATCGTTTAACGATCGGACGCAGCCGGTTGTCGCCCACCTCCTTTTCCGAAGGGAGCCGATCGGCTTCCCAGACGACACCGACGAGTTCGCGTGGCCCCAGCGGTGCTCGAACGATCGAACCGATTTCGACGTCCATGTTGTGGGGCGCGCGGTAATCGAGCGGCCCGAGCGCGGCGTTGAGAGTGAGAACGCGCACGCGGGTCATGTGCCGCATCTAACTACGAGATAGTGGTCCCGTCACCCCTGATGCCGATGGGAATGACGGGACGCCGACGATGGTCAGATATTGATCTTGGCATTGCCGCGCACGCGATTGCGCTTCAGCTGCGAGATGCGCGCCTGCGAGGCATTGAGCATGCGATTAATGCGACGTTCTTCGGCGTTGGTGAAAACGCCACCGCTGCGCGCGTAGGAGTTTTCGAGCCGCTTGATCGACCTTTGCTGTGCGGTCAGGCGATCGCGCTCGGCGCGGCTGAGTTTGCCCGAACGACCGCCGGCATCGATCTGACGCTGCTGGTTCGCCTGGCGCGCATCGATACGGATATCGGCCTGCGCAGCGCTGCCAAAAGCCAGCGCGGCAGCGGCGGTAGCGATGAAAATCATCTTCATGCGAAAAGCTCCCTTTTGTTACGCGCCCTCAACGCTTGCCGCTCGCGAAAGGGTGCATCGCATGGTTGGCGCGCTCGGTGGCAACGCCTATGACGGCGTGAACCAGCACAGGATATTCCCATGAAATTTTTTGCCGACACTGCCGACACCACCGAGATCGCCGACCTCGCGGCAACCGGACTGCTCGATGGTGTCACCACGAACCCGACGCTGATCCATCGATCGGGGCGCAAGTTCGTCGAGGTCGTTGCGGAGATCTGTGCTCTGACGCCGGGTCCGGTTTCTGCCGAGATCGTCGCGCTCGACCATGACGGCATGATGCGCGAGGCCGATATCCTGCGTCGCCTTGCCGACAATGTCTGTATCAAGGTGCCGTTGACGATGGCGGGTCTCAAGACCTGCAAGGCGCTGACCGACGACGGCACGATGGTCAACGTCACCCTGTGCTTCTCGGCGAACCAGGCACTGTTGGCGGCCAAGGCTGGTGCGACGTTCGTGTCGCCCTTCGTCGGTCGGCTCGACGACATCGGCCTCGACGGGATGGACCTGATCCGTGACGTTCGGGCAATCTACGATAATTATGCGTTCGACACCCAGATCCTCGTCGCGAGCGTGCGCAATCCCGTCCATGTCCTCGAATCGGCACGCGTCGGCGCCGATGTGATGACCGCGCCACCGTCGGTCATCCGCATGCTGGTCGACCATCCGCTTACTGAAAAGGGGATTGTTGGGTTCATGGCCGACTGGGCGAAGACCGGGCAGACGATTGGCTGAGTCGATCGCCGCGTTCGCCGCGCATCTGGCGCGCGACCGGCGGCGGTCGGTGCATACGGTGCGTGCCTATGTCGCGACCGCCGAACGGCTGGTCGAGCATCTGGGCGGGCGGGCGCTGCCCGATGTGCACGAAATGCGCGCTTTTCTCGCCGCACGCCGTTCCGACGGGCTCTGTAATGCCAGCGCGGCACGCGAGCTGTCGGCGGTCCGTGCGTTCGTCATCTTCGTCGGCGGGGCCGAGGCGATGCCACGCATGCGCGCCCCAAAGGTCAAGCGCGGGCTTCCACGCGCAGTCTCGCCCGCCGAGGCGCTCGCGCTGGCCGAGGACGTCGCCGACCAGGCGCGCGAGGCATGGGTATCGGCGCGCGACTGGGCGGTGCTGCTGCTGCTTTATGGCGCTGGCCTGCGTATCGGCGAAGCGCTTGGGCTGACCGGCTCTATCTTGCCGCTGGGGCCGGTGATGCCGGTTACGGGCAAGCGCGACAAGACGCGCATGGTGCCGCTGCTGCCGCAAGTGCGCGAGGCGATCGAGCGCTATGTCACGCTGTGTCCTTACTCGCCGACGCGCGACGAGCAGCTGTTTCGTGGACTTCGCGGCCGCGCGCTCGATCCCGCGGTCGTCCGTCGATCGGTGCGCGTCGCGCGCGGACGGTTGGGACTTGCGGTCCGCACGACGCCGCACGCGCTGCGGCACAGCTTTGCGACGCACCTGCTGGCGCGTGGGGCTGACCTGCGCAGCTTGCAGGAATTGCTCGGCCACGCGAGCTTGTCGTCGACGCAAATCTATACGTCGGTCGATGCCGCGCACCTGCTCGACGTCTATCGCAACGCGCATCCGCGAGCCTGATGGCTAAGGCTTGGCGGGCTTCCATGTGAAGACGCGGTATAGATAATAGAGCCCGGCACCCGCCATGACGATGAGCGACAGCGGCCCGAGGATGGTTTCGACCTGCGAAAAACTGTTGCCAAGCACCCAGCCCGCGATCGCGAGCGCTGCCGTCCAGATCGTCGAGCCAAGCGTCGACCACAGGATGAACGGCAAAAACTTCATGTGGAGCAATCCAGCCGGCACCGAGATCAGCGAGCGCACCGTCGGCAGCATCCGTCCGACGAACACGATCGTGCCGCCGTGCCGGTCGAACAAGCGGTGGACGCGTTCGACCTCGTTCCAGTCCATCGTCAGCCAGCGGCCATAGCGTTCGATCATTGGACGGAACCGCTCGATACCAAACCAGTGGGCAACGCCGTACCAAAAGACGTTGCCGAGCATCGCGCCCGCGCTGCCGAAAGCGATCACGAGCGGCAGCGAGAGGTTCCCGCGCGCGGCGACGACCCCCGCGAGCGGCATGATCACCTCCGACGGGATCGGCGGAAATACCGTCTCGAGGAACATCAATAGCGCGACGCCGAGATAGCCGCCGCCCTCGATCAATCGGAAAATCCAGTCGCTCACGCCGCCAACCGCGCCTCGATCGCGTCCCAGATTGTCGCCGCGGTATCGCCGCCGTCGAACCCGTCGATGACCACGATGCCGGTCGGCGACGTGACGTTGATCTCGGTCAGCCATTCGCCGCCGATCACGTCGATGCCGACGAACACCAGCCCGCGCGCTTTCAGGTCGGGACCGAGCGCTGCGCATATCTCCAGCTCGCGCGGCGTCAGCGTCGCTTTCACCGCGGTTCCACCGACCGCGAGGTTCGACCGGATTTCGCCCTTGCCGGGAATGCGGGTGATCGCGCCTGCAACGACGCCGTCGATCAGGACGATGCGCTTGTCGCCCTCGGCGACGCTTGGCAGGAACGCCTGTACCATGTGCGGCTCACGGTATTGCGCGTTGAAAACCTCGATC
>JAYTAR010000157.1:0-1770 GCA_043737455.1 Sphingomonadales bacterium
CGCGCAGTGCCGTAATCGGCCATCTTCAGCCGACCGTCGTCGAACGCGAACGCCTCCGACGAGCGATATTGCAGGTACAGTTCGCCATCGTCGCAGGCCGACAGCGCGTCACGCGTCAGGCGCTGGGCTTCGGACGGGTCGAGCGTGTCGGCATAGAGCAGGGTGCGCGGATCGTTGGTCATCGCCCCCATGTAAGGCGCGTTATCGACCGAGGCTATCCTCGTCGGGCTTTTCGATGTCGCCCGGCGCGTCGGCCCCGCTGCCCACGAGCACGAAGCGGCGGTCGCACCAGCCGCACTCGACCCAGCCGCGCTCGTCGATCTCGAGCCAACAGCGCGGATGTCCCAGCGCCGCCGGCACGCCGCCCGGCCCGCCCGATCCGTCGCACGCGACGCGGCGGCTGGCGGTGCGGATGATTTCGGGCGGCGGGGTCATGGCCGGTCGATAAGAGCGCCGCGGCCCCCGCGCAACGCCTACTGATAATTGGCGTTGATCTCGAACGTCCCGCTATAGTCGCCCGGCAGCTGGTTCGCGCCGACGCTCAGCCGCCCGCCAATCGCGATATCGAAAGTGCCGCTCCCGCTCGGCACCGCCGTCGTCGTGCCGTTGATCGTCAGCAGCACCACGTTCATCGTCGCACCGCCCCCGGCGCGCGTCAGCACAGGCAGCGCGTTGCGCGTGATCTGGACGACGGTGTTGGGCGAGGCGACGATGCGGAATTGCGCGGTCTGGCCAGCATCGCCGACCACGATCGTGCCGCCGGTCACGGTGCGCGCGCTCGTGTTCGGGTCGACCGTCACCACGCCCGCCGCGGCCCCGGCGATCAGTGCGCCAAAGTCGAGGTCGCGCGGCTTGGTCATCGTCACGGGACGATTGATCGTCACCGCCACACCCCCCGTCTGCGTGCCCGCCTGCGCGCCGGCAGCCCCGAAGAGCAGCGCACAGGCAAGGCTCGCGCTCCCCCAATGACGCATGCCCGAACCCCTTTGATCCCGTGATCGCTCTAACTGCCGGGGCATAAGAGTGCGTGAAACGACGCGGTTAATGGTTTGCGTGGCTGCCCGCGCCCGGTAATGCCCCCGACCATGAGCCAAGCCGCAATCGCGATCGACCACCTGAGCAAGACCTATGCCGGAGGCAAGCGCGCGCTGAACGAGGTCACGCTCGACATCCCGCGCGGCAGCATCTTCGGGCTGCTGGGCCCCAATGGCGCGGGCAAGTCGACGCTCATTAACATCTTGTCGGGAATGGTGCGCAAGACCAGCGGCACCGCCTCGATCTGGGGCTTCGACATCGACGCGCACCCGCGCAACGCCAAGGCATCGATCGGCGTCGTGCCGCAGGAAATCCTGTTCGACCCGTTCTTCACACCGTTCGAGACGCTCGAGCTGTTCGCCGGGTTGTACGGCGTCCCCAAGGCCAAGCGCCGCACGATGGAGCTGCTGCGCGCGGTCCACCTCGAGGACAAGGCCAACGCCTACTCGCGCACGCTGTCGGGCGGCATGAAGCGACGGCTGCTGGTCGCCAAGGCGCTGGTCCACGCGCCGCCGATCCTCGTCCTCGACGAACCAACCGCGGGCGTCGACATCGAACTTCGCCAGCAATTATGGGCGTATGTCCGCGAATTGAACGCGCAGGGCGTGACGATCGTGCTGACGACGCACTATCTCGAGGAAGCCGAGGAGTTGTGCGATCGCATCGCCATCATCAATCACGGGCAGGTCATCGCCGACAAATCGACACGCGAACTCGTCGGCATGGCGCAGGAAA
>JAYTAR010000158.1:0-1768 GCA_043737455.1 Sphingomonadales bacterium
AATGCCGATCTCTTTGTAGCGCTGCAGCAGCCCGTCATAGAGGGTTCGATTGGTATCGACGTCGCGCTGAAAGATATTGTACTGGATCGACCGGCGACGATTGTCGAGATACCCGCCCTTCAACGCTGCAACGCGCGCGCTCAGCAAGTCTTCGCGCTGCTTGGCACTGTCATATTGGCTTCGCGCAGCGTCGACGATCCGCTGCTCCTCGCGCCTGGTCAGGCGATCGATTTCGCCCAATTGCGAGCGTAGCGCAACGATCGGTGGATAGTCGGGCTTGAACTGCGCGGATAGCCTCGACGCTTCAGCGGACGCTTCGGCGCTCTGACGTCGTAATCCCGACAGCACAACGTTCGACAATAGTTCAGGGCTTGCCGAACCCGCCGAACGCCCCAACCGGCTTTCCGCGGCCACACGATCGGTGATTGCGACATTCAACGCCTGATTGAGCGTGGCAAGGTCGTTCGAAATGAGCGCCTGCTCGGCCGATCGACCGTCGGAGCCGACCGCCCCGGCAACGTTGATGATACGCTGCCGCGTCGCGTAATCGACGGCACTGCGTTCCGAAGCCTCGAGCCGGTCGCGCACTTCGCGAAGCCGCTCTTCGAGGAATCGCCGCGCATAGGCCGACGCTTCGAAACGACGCTCGAGGTTGCTTGCGATGAAATTGTCGGCCCATGCATTGGCGACACGTTCGGACAAGAGTCGGTCGGGACTGCTAAAGGCAACGTCGACAAGTCGGGAAGCGCGGACCGGAGAGATCGCAATGTTGTTGAGCACGACCCTGATCGCGGCACGCTCGCGCTTGGCCGCGACCCCCGCGGCGCTCGCATCGCCCGACGCAGACCCGAAGATACCGCCGTTAGCAAACGAGCGCCCGTAAAGCTCGACAAACCGGTCATCGCGCGCGAGGCCAAGCTTGCGGACGATACGCTCGGCAAGTGCACGCGATTTCAGCAGCCCATATTGCGTCTGGTAGAACTCCTGATCGAAGACACCGTTGACGGGCTCGACACTCTTCACGTCGACGATCTTCGCTTCTTCGCGCAAGATTTCGAGCGTAATCGCGGCGCGGTAGATCGGCGTCGTGCTGAGGGTAGCAATCACGCCTAGCAGCAGCGCGGCGACAAAAGTTCCAAGAACGACCCAGCGCCAACGCAGGACGGTCTGCCAGTAACGGGCCAGCGGTGCCTGCCCACCCTCCGGACCCCCTTCGAGCAGCGTTGCGCCGATCGGCGGCTGCTCGAACGCCGGGCCGCCGATATCGGATGTGATACCGACCATCAAATCACCTAACGAACCGCAGCCGAGCCGAGCACCGCGACGGTCGGCAACACCTGTAGCAGATCCTTGAAGAAGCGGCGCGCTTGCGAGTCGCCAACGACGACGACATCCCGGGGAAAAACCTCCGGGTCGGTATATCGACCGTCACGGATCATCTTGAGATTGTAGAGCGCGGCGTAATTCGTGGTGCCCACCGTCCGGAACACCACCACCGAGTCGAGCTGGGCGAACTCGGTCGCGCCCTTGGCAGTCGCGATGGCGCGCATCAGCGTCATTCTCCCCTGCACCGGATAAAGCCCGGGTTCGCGGACCGAACCGTCGATCGTGATCCGCTGGCTGACCGCCTTTATGATGTTCACCGAAACGCGAGGATCGCGCACGAACCGAGTGGCAAGTCGTTGTCCGATCTGCGCGGCGAGTTCACCCGAAGTACGTCCGGCGGCTTCCACCTCTCCAATCAGCGGCAAGGAAATGCGGCCACCCG
>JAYTAR010000159.1:0-1767 GCA_043737455.1 Sphingomonadales bacterium
GGGCATGCGCTGGTTTCGCTGCACGTGCCGGGTGCCGATCCGTTGCACAAGGTGACGATCATTCCGCGCGGTCGTGCGCTGGGGGTGACCTGGAACTTGCCTGAACGCGATCGCTTCAGCATGAACATGAAGCAGATGAAGGCGAAGCTCGCGCTGTGCTTTGGAGGTCGGATCGCTGAGCAGTTGATCTATGGCGATGACGAGCTGAACACCGGTGCGTCGAACGACATCCAGCAGGCGACCGACATGGCGCGTTCGATGGTCATGGAATATGGCATGAGCGAGAAGCTCGGCTGGCTGCGATACCGCGACAATCAGGAAGAGGTTTTCCTCGGTCATAGCGTGGCGCGCTCGCAGACCGTCAGCGAAGAGACTGCGCGGTTGATCGACCAAGAGGTTCGTCGCCTTGTCGAGGAAGGCGAAAGCGTCGCACGCACGATCCTGACCGAGCGACTCGACCAGCTTCACAAACTCGCCGAAGCGCTGCTCGAATATGAGACGCTGTCGGGTGAGGAATCGAAGCGCGCGATTGCGGGCGAGCGAATCGAACGTGATCGAGGGCGGGGCGACCGACCCAAGCCGATCGCGGGCGGATCGTCCGTACCCAGCACGCGCCGTCCCGGCGGGTTCGGCGATCCGGCTCCGGCAGCAGCGTGAAGTCGAAGTATAAGCTGGCAGCGGCGCTCGTGGCGCTGCTGCCGGTTTGCGCGAATGCGATGAGTGTTGCCGACTTTCTCGGCAAAGCCGACGCTTTGCAGGCCAAAGGCATGGGCGCGCTATTTTCGCCGGACTTCAAGCTTTTGATGGGCGAGATGAAGGACGCTGCCAAGGCGTACCGCGAGGACGCCGCGACCGCGCGTGCCGGCGGACGGTCGGACCTTGGCTGTCCGCCCGTCGCAGGCAAGCTGGGCGTTTCTTCAACGCAAGTTATGGCGGAATTCAAATCGCTACCAGCGGCCGAACGTGCGCGCACGAGCGCAAAGGCTGCATTTTACGCGATGATGCGCAAAAAATTTCCCTGTCAGTAGAACTTATCGGAGCATTCCCAGCGCCGCGGTAATCGCGGCATCGAAGCGTGTGATCTCGAAACGCTGCGGGTCGTCGTGAGCATCGGGAATGCCTGCATCGACGCGGTTGTGAAACGCTGGGATCAGCCATGTTCCAGCACGACGGCTGGCGACGACGTAGAGTATTGCCAGCGTCTCATATTGCGCAGGTGTGAAGCCGGGATTGGGCGCAAGCGCTTCGATGCCACCGGCGTCGCTGCGCCGCGGTTGAACGAACTCGATGTGGAGAAACAATCCCTTGGCCGGCAAGCCGATGATGTGGCTTTCGCGCTTGGTCGCGCGCCACGGCTCGCCGAAATCCTTGTCGACCCGGAAAATGCCGCGCCGGTCGACAAAAACGTGCGCCAATGCCTTGTCGCCGCGCGGGTAGCGATCGAGGTCGTTCACCGACGCGCTGGTGTCGATGTCGTCGGGAAAGCGATCGACGGCACCAAGCGCGGGTGTGCTCGTGTCGTGAATGACGAAATAGCGCGCCGGCGACGCACCCGCGGCATTGTCGTCGGCGCGCGACACCGGCTGATCGAGCGTATCGGCGAGCGCGGCCCGGGCAGGCGAGCCGCCGTCGCGAAGCAGTCGGGCAAGGCCGGGCAGGCTCGACCATTATCGGCCTGCCTACTCGTGCGATCAGGCGGTGCGGCAAGGGTTGCGCGGGACCGACGCGGCCATAGGGCTCGACGAAGCGCAACAGGCATTCGGCCTG
>JAYTAR010000160.1:0-1759 GCA_043737455.1 Sphingomonadales bacterium
CGCGACGAGCACCATCGTCGCGCCGATCGTCACGACGTAGGTCTCGAACAGGTCGGCGGCCATGCCCGCGCAGTCGCCGACGTTGTCGCCGACATTGTCCGCGATGACGCCGGGGTTGCGGTCGTCGTCCTCGTCGAAGCCGAGCTCGTTCTTGCCGACCATGTCGGCGCCGACGTCGGCGGCCTTGGTGAAGATGCCGCCGCCCAGACGCGCGAAGATCGAGATCAGCGACGCGCCGAAGCTGAGCGCGATCAGGGCGTTGACGATCTGGCGCTGCTGCACCGCGTCGGCAACATCGAGGCCCTCGACGCGCGTCAGCACGTAATAGACGCCTGCAATCGCGAGCAGGGCGAGCCCGGCGACGAGCATCCCGGTCACCGCTCCCGAACGGAACGCCATGGTGAGGCCGCCCTGCAGCGACCCGCGGGCGGCTTCGGCCGTGCGCACGTTGGCGCGCACCGAGATATTCATGCCGATGAACCCGGTCGCGCCCGACAGGACAGCGCCGATGACAAAGGCGATCGCGGGCACCGTGCCGAGGAACACCGCGACGGCGGCGGCGACGATCACGCCGACGATGCCGATCGCGACGTACTGGCGGCTAAGGTACGCACCCGCGCCCTCCTGGATCGCCGCAGCGATCTCCTGCATCCGAGCGTTGCCGGCCGGCGCGCGGAGCACCTGCAGAGCGGTCACGATGCCGTAGGCGACCGCGACAAGCCCGCACAAAATCGCGAGCAGAACCATGTCCATGAAGTCGTATCCCTGAGCTGACGCGCCCCTGAACGGGGCTGCACCTTCGATAGATTTCCGCGGCTAATGGCAAATGCACGAAACGAAGGCAAGCCGCTTGGGGGGTTCAGTGCTCCCAGCCGAGGCGTTCGGGGACGATGTCGCCTGCCCTCCCAAGCACCCGCAGCCCGCTGCCCACAACGACGCGGCCGAGGCGCGTCAGCCCGACCTTCGTGGTTGCCAGTCGCTCGACACCGGCGTCGGGAGCGGCAGCGAACAACAGCTCGTAATCGTCGCCCGCGGTCGCCCGCTCCAGCCGCGCGGCATCGTCGTCGCCGTGGCCGCGCGCCGCTTCCGAGAGCGGCATGGCGGCGAGGTCGATCTCGATGCGCACCCCGCTCGCGGCGGCGAGACGCTCGGCATCGATCAGCAACCCGTCCGAGACGTCGAGACACGCGGTCGCGGTGCCGACCAGCGCACGACCCAGCGCAATCCGGGGCTGGGGCCGACGATAGCGGTTGAGCAGGAACCGCGCCTCGGTCGCCACTAGCCCGCGCGCTACCGCCAGCCCGAGACCCGCATCGCCGATCGTCCCCGACACCCAGATCTCGTCGCCCGGCCGCGCCCCGCCGCGCGGCAGCGCCGCCCCCGGCTCGACATGCCCAATCGCGGTGCAGCCGAGCACCGCCGCACCGCCCCAGCGCACCGTGTCGCCGCCGAACAGCGCGACCTGAAAATGATCGAGCGCCCGCGCCAGCCCGACCGTGAACGCGCGCAGCCAAGCATCGTCCTCCGCGCCGAGCGTCACCCCCAGCAGCACGCCCGCGGGCGTCGCGCCCATCGCCGCCAGGTCCGATAGGTTCACCGCGAGCAGTTTCCACGCGATGTCCGACGGCGAATCGTCGGCCAGATAATGCGTCCCCGCCGCAATGATGTCGTGGGTCAGTACCACCGCGCGCCCGAGCGGCGGCAGCCACACCGCGGCATCATCGGCGAGCCCGCGCGCCGCCGGATGTGTCGCCAGCGG
>JAYTAR010000161.1:0-1755 GCA_043737455.1 Sphingomonadales bacterium
ATGGGGTTGGAAAGCTTCGCAGTGAAGCCCGATCGCCATTCGTCATAGCTCGGCAAGATCGCCGAAATCGCGCCGTCGTCATCGGCCGTCAGCGTCACCGCGACCGTCAGGCTGCGCTGCTCGCCGGGCGCCAGGCGCCACGCCCACCATGCGCGCTCCGCTGCCGCTTCGCTGAAGGCGAGTGAGGCGGAAAGTCGAATGCCGTCGGAGGCGGTCGAATCCATTGTCAGCCGCGTCGGCACACGCGTCTCCTTTACCTCCGGCCGCACGATCGAATCGTTCTGGATCAAGCTTGCGAAGAGGTCGCGAAAGTCGCCGACGACGTCGAGCGACAAAGCGATGTCCTGCGGCTCCGCACTGGTGTTGCGAACCGTCCAGCAATCGTCGAATCCATTGCTCCGCATTGTCAGCTGGCGGATAAATGACACGGCCTGACCGCGGTCCGCCCCGACGCGCGCGAAATGCTGGTGGAGCGTGCCGCGATCGGTCGCGGTCAGCAGCGGCGTAACCGCACCGAACGACCAGGCATAGGTGCGCAAGTAACGCGTATCGCGACGAAACAACCCGTCGCGATCCCCCGCCGCACTGCCATCGGCGCTGAGACTGATGTAGGTCTCGTCTTCCTTGAGCCGAACCATCAGTACCCCATTCCAAATCATTTATACATGCACGTTGACATTGTTATCGAGGCACACGATGCTTTGGTCAAGCGCGGAGTCGGATTGGTGACGTGCTCGTGGAAAAATGGGGAGTATATTCGATGGGCCAAGGTCACCGTTCGCTGCTGCGCATCCTGATGGGCAGCGTCGCGATCTGCGCCGCGCAGGCGGCCGCTGCCACCGCTCAACCGACGAGCCCGCCCGCCCAAGCAGCGTCACCGCCATCCACCCCGCCGCTTCCCGCGGACGCGAAGGCCGTCGCCGCGCAAACCGGAACTCCTGCGCCCGCCATCGCGGACAACGACATCGTCGTCACGGCGCAAAAGCGGCGCGAACGAATCCAGGACGTCCCTCTGGCGATCAGTGCGATCACCAGCGAGACCATCGAACGTTCTGGTTCCCGATCGTTGCGGGACATCGCGACTTCCGTTCCCAGCCTGTACTTCTCCCAGTCGCAGGGTCCTGTGCAAAGCAATGTCGCGATCCGCGGCATCGGGTCGAACGGCGGCGTCGCCGGGCTCGAGCCGAGCGTCGGAATCTACGTCGACGGCGTCTATCTCGATCGCACCTCGATCGGCGTCGCCGACTTCAACGACATCGAACGCATCGAAGTCCTGCGTGGTCCGCAGGGGACGCTGTTCGGCAAGAACACCCCCGCGGGGCTGATCAATTTCATCACCAAGCGCCCGAGCTTCAAATGGACCGGCGGTGCGACCGCCTCGGTCGCCAATTACAACGATCATGGCGCCACCGCATCGGTTAGCGGCCCAATCGTCGCCGAGAAGCTGGCCATTCGCGTGAGTGGATTCTTCCGTAAGCGCGACGGCTATCTGTATAACGATTTCAATAAGAAGGACGTAAACGACCTCAAGGCCTATGGCATTCGCGGTCGCTTGCTGTTCAAGCCGATCGACGCGCTCGAGATGCTTGCGACGGTTGAGCATCAGGTCACCGACCAGGATTGCTGCGCAGCCGAATTTGCACCGGTTGGCGCGACCCAGCGGACCATTGCCGCAGCGCTCGGTAACCCCTTTCCGGCAGTCATCGATGGTGAGGACCGCCACGTTTATTACGACGGCACTAACGCTTATCACCA
>JAYTAR010000162.1:0-11123 GCA_043737455.1 Sphingomonadales bacterium
GCAAGCGACGCATGCTGCGCTCTAACGCGCCACGCTCGCCTCGTCGAGCAACCGCGCGATCTCGACGAACGTCGCAACCGGCAATGTCTCCGCTCGCCGCGCCGAGTCGATTCCGAGCGAGGCGAGCGCCGCAAGCGCGCCGGGAACGGGTTTTAACGTTCCTCGTAGCATCTTGCGGCGCTGCCCGAACGCAGCGGCGGTCAGTCGTTCGAGCGTCGCGGCGCAGACGCCCGGCGGCATCGCGGCGGGAACGATGTGAACGACTGCCGACATGATCTTGGGCGGTGGCGTGAAAGCGCTGCGGTGGACGCGCAGCGCTATGCGCGGAGTGGTCCGCCACTGCGCTAAGATCGACAAGCGACCATAAGCAGCACTGTCGGGCGCGGCCACGAGACGTTCGGCGACCTCGCTTTGGAACATCAGAGTCAGCGATCGCCAGCGTGGCGGCCACGCTTCACCAGAAAGCCAACCGACCAGCAGCGCGGTGCCGACGTTGTACGGCAGGTTGGCAACGATATGACCGCCATCGGGAAGCACTTCCGAGAGATCGGTTCCAAGCGCGTCGCCCGCAATGACGCGCAGCCGGTCGCAGGCGAGTTCGGCAAGTGCGGGCAGGCAGCGTCTATCGCGCTCGACCGCGACGACATCGGCACCCGCATCGAGCAGCGCGCGCGTCAGTCCGCCAGGGCCGGGGCCAATTTCGAAAACGCGCTGTCCCGCTAGGTCGCCGGGCACGCGCGCGATGCGGTCGAGCAGCTGGGCGTCAAGAAGGAAGTTCTGACCGAGCGATTTCGACGCGTGCAACCCGTGGCGCGCAATGACCTCACGCAGCGGCGGACGTGTCGTGTTCAAGCGTCGCGCGCCGCCGCCGCCTCCGCCGCCATGCGGATCGCGGCAACCATCGCCCCGGCATTGGCCAGATTACGCCCGGCGATGCCGAACGCGGTGCCATGGTCAGGCGCGGTGCGAACGATCGGCAGCCCCAGCGTAATGTTAACCCCCTCGTCGAAATGCAGCGCCTTCAGCGGGATCAGCGCCTGATCATGATACATGCAGATCGCCGCGTCATAGGTTGCCCGCGCGCGCGGATGAAACAGTGCGTCGGGCGCCAGCGGTCCGACTGCATCGATACCCTCTTCGCACAGCAGTGCGATCGCGGGCGCGATGATGTCGATCTCCTCGCGCCCGATCGTCCCGTCCTCGCCTGCGTGCGGATTAAGCCCGGCGACTGCCAAGCGCGGCGCCGTCAGGCCGAAGTCGCGCGTCAGACCGCGCGCGGTCGCGCGCGCCTTGGCAACGATCAAGTCGATCGAGAGCCGCTCGATCACCGCGCCAAAGGCGATATGCGTCGTGACGGGAACGACGCGCAGCGTCGGTCCAGCGAGCATCATCACGGCATTCTCGCGCGACACACCGCAACGTTCGGCGACAAATTCGGTCTGGCCGGGATAGGTGAACCCGATCGCGTAGAGCGCGGCTTTCGAGACCGGCGCGGTGATCAGCGCCGTCGCCGCGCCCGATCGCGTCAACCCCGTCGCGAGCTCGAGCGCCGCAAGCGCACAGCGCGCACCCTCGGTCGTCGGACTGCCTGCAATAACGGGGCCGCAGTCAACGATGTGGAGAACCGGCAGCGCCGTGTCGAAAACGCTGACTGCATCCTCAGGCGCGGCGATCCGCGCAACGGGTCCAGGCCAGTGGATGCCGATAGACCCGGCATCGCCGACCGCAAAGAACGGCGGCAGTCCGGTCTCGGTCCGCATCGCCCACGCCTTCCCGACAATCTCGGGACCGATGCCAGCCGGGTCGCCAAGCGCAACCGCGAGCGGCCTGCGTGCGTGCTCAGCGATAGTCGACCACCGCATCGCGGCGAAGATCACGGAGGTAACGCTGCGCGCGCTGGTTGACGCGCGTCTCCTCCATCTGCGACATCAATTGATCAAAAGAAGGCCCGTTCGCCGCACGCGTCTCGTCGCGTCCGCAAAGCACCAAGACACGAACGCCCTCGGACTGTGAGCCGAACGGAGGCGTCGCCTGTCCAATCGACAATTTGCCGATCATCTCCTGCAGCGGCGCGGGCAAATCACGCATCTTGACGGCATCATTGTCGACGACTTCGGCGCCCTGCGCCTTTGCGACCTCGTCGGCGCGCCCGCATCCACCCATGTTCTGCGTCGCGCGGTTGAACGCTTCGGCCTTTGCCGTCGCCGCGGCCGGGGCGATACCGGGCGCGAACTTCAGCGATAATTGCCGGAGGTTGAGGAGGGCGTCGCGCGGATCGGCAGTCAAAACCTGACGACTGTCTACGAGATAGAGGATTGACACACCACCGGTCACCGGGATCGGCCCCGCAATCTGCCCGACCTGCATCTCGGCGGCCGCCTGTGCCAGCGGATCGGGAAGTTGCGGCCCGCGCACCCAGCCCAGATCGCCGCCGACCGACGCAGTCGAGGCTTCGGAAAACTGACGTGCATAAGCGGCGAACGACCCGCCACCCTTAATCTGCTCGATGATCTTGCGCGCATTGGCGGCGACTTCGGTCTGGTTGTTCGGCGTCGCCGACAGATAAATCTCGCCGACGCGGTACTCCTTGGTGCCCTTCGACGCCTGCAGTCGCGTCATGATCGACTTCACTTCGTCTTCGCTGACGTTAACGAACGGCTCGACGCGGCGGCGCAGCAAGCGGCTCCACGCAAGCTCGCCATGAATCTGCCGCTTGATCGAACGATCCGACGATCCCTGTTGGCGCAGATAAACGCTCATCACCTCCGGCGTACGCTTGAAGTTGCGTGAAACCCGCAAGTAGCTCGCATCGATTTCGGCCTTCGAGATGGTGACCTCGTTCGACTTGGCCTCCTGGATTTGCAGCGACTCGTCGATCAGGTTGCGCAGCACTTGCAGCCGCAGCCGTTCCAGTTCTTCGGGTGCGACCTTTCCGCCGTTTGCCAGCACGATCAGCGCCAGACGCTGGTCGATGTCGGTCCCGGTGATGACGTCGCCGTTGACGATTGCAGTCGCCTTGCGCAGGTAAGGATCGACCTTTCCAAACGTTGTCAGGTCAGTCGGCAGGTTCAATCCGGTATCGGGAACTGCTTGCGTATTGGGGACGGTCTGAGCGGGCACTGCGCCAGTAATCCCCAGCAATGCCGCCGCTATCGTCGCGTTTGCAAATGTCTTCACGCTCTGCGCCTGCCCTTCGATGTTGGGGTTGGCCGCGCCCTTGCCGAACCCATGGTGAACGATCGATTAGCGGCCAAGCCCCTTGAATACCAGCCTCAGCAGGAAAGCGTCGCCGCGCCGCGCGTCGCCCGCCGACTGATAGTCGCGGCGCCAGGTGAGCCCGATGTCGAGGCATTCGTCGGTATAGGCGATGCCGATCCGATGCCGCACCGGCTGATAGCCGTCGGCCTGCGACAACGGATCCTCGGACTTGTCGGTCAGATCGATCGTCGTCGAACCGAATATGGACCAAGAGCGCGCGAACGCGACACGCCCGCCAAGGCGCAGCTCCTCGCGGTCGCGTAAATCTTCGAGCGTCGGCGTAATGTTACGGTTGAGCCGCAGATAGCCGATCAGCGCATAGGTGCGCTCGTCGCCGATCGTCGCGTCGACTTCGCTCCGACGAATGTCCAAATTGGTTTTGTCGAAGCGGTAGCGCCACGTGACACTGACGAGATCGCGGAATTTGACCGTCGCGCGCCCGACGATGTCCGAGAACCGGTCGGTCAGCCCTGTCCCCTGCGGCAGGAGCGTTGGCTGAGCGGTCAAGCGATAGCTTTGTCCGATATTCGCCTGCACCGACACGCGCGGCGCGTCGAACGCATAGTCGAGGCCATAGGTCGCGCGCGTACCGTCCTCCCAGCGATCATATCCCGGGAAACGGTTGAGCGCGAACAGATTGCTGTCCTCGAGGTCGACCGCACGCGCGTCCTCGTTCGGGATGGCGATGTTGCGCGTGCTCGGCGAGGCGACGAGCTGCAGCCGCGGAGTCACGCGCTGCGTTCCGTTCAAGAACGCGCCGACGAACGGCCAGCGCAGCTCGGCGGCAAAGGCGGCGATGCCGCGCGCCTGCCAACCGGGCGCGCCACGATAGAGCGCCGTTGTCGTCAGCGCATTCTGCTGGCTGTTGTAAAGGTCACCGCGCGCATAGGCGGTCAGCAGCACTTCCTGACCCAATGACGTTACCCGCCGCAAATCCCAGCGCGCGCCCGCGAATGCGCGCTGGGTATCCTGCCCGTGCGTGCGCAGGATCGCCAGCGTGTTCAGTTGTAGGTCGACCCGTCCGCCGAGCAGCGGATCGGCGACGCGGCGGCGATAATCGATTTCGGGGAGCGCGATCGGGTTGGAGCCCTGCGGCTCGTTCGCGCGCAGTGTCTGAACCGCCCAGCCGGTGATCGAGAGGTAGGAGTCGGCGTCGACGCGCTCTGCCGATACCGTCGAGCGCAATTTGTCCTCGTAGCTGAGGTCGTAGCGGCGGAGATAGGTGCGGTCGGTGGCGCGACGGATCGACCCCTTAATGCTCCAGATTGGGCTGAGCTGGAACCGGCCCGACGCGTCGACATAACCGCGGAAGTCGCGCGTCGAACGGCCGCCGCCACTCGGTATGCGCGCGCTATAGGTTGCCGACCCGCCGATACGATAAGCGCCGCGCTCGGTCAGCGCCCGGTATTCGGCCTCGAGCACAGGCAGCGCGTTTGAGTAGATATGCGGCGTAACGATGAGTTCACGGTTCGGCGCGATCCGATAATAATATGGGAGCGCCACCTCGACGCCGTTTGTCGGCGTATATTCGAGGCTTGGCATCAGAAACCCGGGACCGCCTTCGTTGCCGGTGCGCACAGTGAAGCGGGGCAGCACGAACAGCGAGACACCGAACAGTTCGAGCCGCGCCTGCCGGAATGTCAAGCGCTTCTGCTTGGGATCGTTCACGATCCGAACCGCAGTGATTTGCCACGACGGCTTGCGCCCCGCGCTACAGCCGTCGCTCGTGACCGGACATGGGGAATAGGCCGCCTGATCGAGCGTCGCGACTTCGTCGACCAGCGACCCCTTACGCGCCGCAAGGCGACCACCGTCGGCAAGGACGAGCAACAGATTGTCGACGATCCCGTCCTTCAACGTATCGGTAAGGACCACCGAGTCGCCGTAGACGGTATCGCCGCCCGGGTTGACGATGGTGACATTGCCCTCGGCGCGGACTTCCCCCGACTTGCGGTTCCATACGACGCGGTCGGCACGCACTCGATTGCCTTCGCGGACCAAGCGAACGTCACCGGTGGCCGTCACGACGTCGCTGTCATCCTGATACGAAAGCGTCTCGGCGGCAAAGTCGATTGGAGCATCTGTCGCCGAAGCCTGCGCGAGCGTCGGCACCGCGAGCATCACGAGCAACATCGACGTCGACAGCTTGAGCCAGCGATAAGGGATCACGCATCCTCGCACTCAGGCACCGCGCGCCGCGCGGCGTTTCCGGAAGAAGTGCGCCTATCGCAAGCAAGGGGGCAGGGGCAAGCGACGTTCTTTTGCGTTTGCCCCCACGTCGGTTAACGGCACTGGCGCTGAGTCGGTGCGTTGCCGACCCCTGTATCCAAGGATCGTTGCTCGTGATCGATGTCGTTTTCGCTGCCGCCCGCCCTGCCCATGGCGCGCTCGCGCTGCCCGTCGGCAAGGGCGCGCTGACCGAGCGTACCGGAAACGAGGCCAGTGCGATCGGGCTGCAGGCCGCTGCCACGCTGGCGCGGTTCGAGGGTGAGGCGGGAACGATCGCCGAGCATGTCGACGTCACATCAGCGCCACGCCGTATGCTCCTCGTCGGTATTGGGGGAGGAAGCGAACCCGACGCGGTCAAGGCGGGGTCGGCGCTCACTGCGCGCCTGTTGACCTCGGGAGAGACCGACGTCGCGGTCGACGCTGCGCGACTGACGACTGCCCAGCTTGTCGCCTTCCTCGAGGGCGCGGTTCTGCGGACGTGGCGGTACGACAAATATCGGACCAAGCTTCCCGAGGCGCAGAAGTCGACCTTGGCCACGTTGACGGTCGTCGGCGCGGGCGCGGGCGCGCAAGCGACGTATGCGCAGCGCGCAGCGGTCGTGCGCGGCGTCGCATTCACGCGCGAACTCGTGACCGAGCCCGCCAACATCCTTTATCCGACCAGCTTCGTCGAGCGTTGCCGTCCACTTGCCGATCTGGGCGTCACGATCGACGTGCTGGGCGAGGCCGAGATGGCCGCACTCGGCATGGGTTCGCTACTCGGCGTCTCGCAGGGGTCGGTGCGCGATGCGCAGCTGCTTGTCATGCGTTGGGACGGCACCGACGGGGCGACCACGACGCCTGTCGTTTTCGTCGGCAAGGGCGTCACCTTCGACACCGGCGGTATTTCGATCAAACCCGCCGCGGGCATGGAAGATATGAAGTGGGACATGGGCGGCGCGGGTGCGGTCGCGGGCGCGATGCTGGCGCTCGCCGCACGCAAGGCCAAGGCACATGTCGTCGGCGTCTGCGCGCTGGTCGAGAACATGCCCGATGGAAACGCGCAGCGCCCTGGCGATGTCGTCACGTCGATGTCGGGTCAGACGATCGAGGTCATCAACACCGATGCCGAGGGGCGGCTGGTACTGTGCGATGCGATGACGTGGGTACAGCGCATGTACAAGCCCAAGACGATGATCGACCTCGCGACGCTGACCGGCGCGATGATCGTCTCGCTGGGGCACGAGCATGGCGGGATCTTCGCCAATGACGATGCGCTAGCGGCAAAGCTGGTCGCGGCAGGCGGTGCGGTCGGCGATCCGCTGTGGCGCATGCCGATGGGCGAGGCATACAACAAGCTGATCGACAGCCCGATCGCCGACATGAAGAACGTGGGACCGCGCGAGGCAGGGTCGATCACCGCCGCGCAGTTCCTCGCGCGCTTCGTCGACGAAGGCGTGGCATGGGCGCACCTCGACATCGCAGGTATGGTGTGGGCGTCGAAGCCGGGCCCCGGCTGGGACAAGGGCGCGACGGGCTATGGCGTGCGGCTGCTCGACCGGTTTGTCGCGGACAATTACGAGGCGTAGGGGTTCGACCGTCAATCAGCGCTGTCACCCCGGGCTTGACCCGGGGTCCAGCTGCCTCTGTCTGGCAAGACCGAAGAAAGAAGCTGGGCCCCGGATCAAGTCCGGGGCGACGGTGCTTGTGGTGGGCGGAGCGCGGCATGCCGAAGGTCTGCGACGTTGTGGAATCCGGATGTTCGGTTTCGACTAGAATAACGTCGAAGCGGACGCTGCTACAAGTCGCCCGACTGTTTCGACCAAGGCTCCCCTTTGGCCACCCGACTTGCCGTCCAACCTGGCGGCAATTCCGCAATGTCGATAAGCTCCAGGTGGGCGGTCAAAACCTCCGACATTGCAACAACCAACGCGTCTGCGGGGTCACGTCGCTCTCCGTCTAAGAACGCCCAAGAATGGTCGTCCTCGTAATGAGTTACGACCAGAACGGCCTTTCCCTCGAACACTGAACGGCTGGCGATGCAGGTCACATTCGGAGCTTGGTCAAAGTGCCAGGTCATCTCGCAGTTTACTCTAGCTGATCTATGACCGCTGTTAGGCGTCACTGTGGCTGAGATAAAGGTCCGAGAAATTGCCGATTGCTGACATTTTCACCTCGTCACCCCGGGCTTGACCCGGGGTCCAGCAGCGTTCGTCCGGCAAGCAGGAAAGAAGAAGCTGGGCCGCGAACCAAGTCCGGGGCGACGGAGAACGTTGAACCCCGTGTCGCGCGAAGCGTGAAAAGGACCGCGCTCTTCGTGCCTTCGTGTGAAACGTCGCTGAGACAGCAACCGGCGAACTTTACCACCCTAAGCCTTTGCCGCCGCCCTCGGCAGCCGCCGCAGCACGACGATCGCCACCATGGCAAACACCGCCGCTACCGCGAACGCGGCTCCTGCAAAGCGGAATGGCGCTTGCGGCGAAGTGAAATACGCCATCGCCGGATTGAGCACGAACGGCGCGACGATACTGCCGATGCCGAGCGCCATCGACGAGATCCCCTGCACTTCGCCCTGCGTTTCGGGCGTCGCCCGCCTGGAGAGCATTGCCATCAGGCTGGGCTGAACGAGTCCCTGCACAGCGATCGCGAGCATCGCGGCGAACGCCATCCAGCTCTGATCGATGACGGCGTAGGTGATGAAGCCGAGCGTCGCCGCCACCAGCCCGATCGTCGCCGCATCCCGCTCTCCATATTTCTTGACCAGCGGGCCGGTCAGGAAAATCTGGCTGATCGCGATCGTGACGCCGACCACCGCCAGGCTGACGCCGATCAGCGCGTTCGACCACCCGAATTGCGCGATCGCATAATAGCTCCACACGAGCGGATAGACGAGGCTGGCGATCTGCCACAAGATTAGCACCGCCGCGACGCCGGTCATGCCGGGCAGTGCGCGCATCGCCCGCCACGCGCCGAGCGGACTGGCGCGGCGCCAGTCGAACGCGCGGCGGTTCTCCTTCGCCAGCGTCTCGGGAAACACGAACAGCCCATACGCGAAGTTGAGCGCGGCGAGCGCCGAGGCCGCGTAGAACGGCGCGCGGTCGCTGATCTCGCCGAGTAGCCCGCCGATCGCCGGGCCGAGCACGAAGCCGACGCCGAACGCTGCGCTGACGAAGCCGAAGGTCTTGGCGCGTTCGTCGGGCGCGGTGATATCGGCGATTGCTGCCTGCGCCGGGCCGTAGCTGCCGCCAAAGGCGCCCGTCAGCAGCCGCCCGAGGAACAAGAGTGGCAGCGTGTGCGCGAGCGCCATCAGCAGATAATCAACCGCCAGCCCCGCCAGCGCGATCATCAGCACTGGCCGTCGCCCGACATGGTCGGAGAGATTGCCCATGATCGGCGCGCAAACAAAATTGGCGACCGCGTAGACGAGCGTCATCCACCCGCCGATCGCGATTGCCTTTGACAGGTCGATCTCGCCGACCGCCATCACGAGGCGTGGTAGCACCGGCATGACGATGCCAAAGCCGATCGCGTCGATGAAGATCGTGACGAGCACGAACAGGCTGGCATGCGGGCGCGCGATCATATCGCTCCTGATTGGTACTCGGGCGTGTGGCCGAGGCGCGAGCGCATCGCAAGATGCGCGGTGTGCCCGACCCGCCGAGAGTCGCGAATGCCCGAGCCGCGCTGTTGCGACCCGGGCACCCGCGTGACGATCGCTCGTCAGCCCCCTGACTGTTCCGCCCCGTCTCGACGCTCGCACCCCCTTGAAGGAGCGGAGCCAGGACCTCCCCGAACCGCGGCCATTGCCATCGTTCCAGTGGCACCGTGCTAATCGACTGCAGTCGAGCTTGTCACCGTTTTCCGTAACGTCGCGCAACGATTGTCACGCGCGTGTGGCCGCGCAGCAACAGGTGGCGCAGTTGCCAGTGAACGGCGGCACTCGTAAGCGCAGCGGCGATGTTCCTCAATCCGTACGAAACGATGATCGCGCGGCGCTATCTGCTGCCGGGGCGGGGTGAGGCGTTCATCGCGCTCGTCGCTTCAATCAGCCTTGTGGCGGTCATGCTCGGCGTCGCCGCGCTCGTCGTCGTGATGAGCGTGATGAACGGCTTTCGCGCCGAACTGTTCGACAAGATCGTTGGGCTCAATGGCCACGCCGTCGTGCAGGGCTATGGCGGGCGGCTGCCTGACTGGCGCGCAATCGCCGACGCTGCGCGCAAGACGCCGGGGGTGACGAGCGCGACACCGCTGATCGAGCAGCCGCTGATGGCAAGCTATGAAGGGCGGGTCGAGGGCGTGCTGGTGCGCGGCATGCGCGTCGAGGATATCGCGCGCAACCCGACGCTCAAGCTCAAAGCCGGCAGCATGGCGGCGGTCACCGTCGGCAGTGGCAATGTGGCGGTCGGCGCGCGCCTCGCCGAACAACTGGGCGCGACGGTAGGCTCGACGCTGAGCCTGATTTCGCCCGACGGGCAGACCACGCCGTTCGGCAGCGTGCCGCGCATCGTCGGCTACCGCGTCGCCGCGATCTTCGAGATCGGCGTTTACGATTATGACAAGGCGTTCGTCGTCATGCCGATCCCCGACGCGCAGCAATTGCTGTTGCTGGGCGATGCAGTGGGCATGGTCGAGATCGAGACCAAGGATGCCGACGAGGTGGGAACGATCCTCGCGCCGCTCGCGGCCAAGATCGGCGAGCGTGCGGTCGTCACGGACTGGCGCGGCATGAACGCGGCGTTGTTCGAGGCACTGGCGGTCGAGCGCGTCGCGATGTTCGTCGTGCTGTCGATCATCATCCTCGTCGCGGTCTTCAACATCTTGTCGTCGCTCATCATGCTCGTGCGTGCCAAGACGCGCGACATCGCGATCCTGCGAACGATGGGGGCGACACGCGCTTCGCTGATGCGCATCTTTGTGACCGTCGGTACGCTGATCGGCGCGGTCGGGGTGCTGATGGGCCTCGCACTTGGCGCGGTGTTCCTGTTCTTTCGCCAGAACGTCGTCGACTTCGTCCAGCTGGTAACGGGGCAGAACCTGTGGGACCCGTCGATCCGTTTCCTGACCGAATTGCCGTCGAAGACCGATCCGTTCGAGGTCGTCGGCATCGCCGCTATGGGACTGGGGTTCAGTTTTCTCGCGACGCTCTACCCGGCGTGGAAGGCGGCGAGCACCGACCCGGTGCAGGTGCTGCGTTATGAATGACGCCGGATCGCGGTCCGGCGCGAGCGTCCTTGAGGTAAGCGGGCTGACGCGCAGCTTCCAGCAGGGCGAAGCGGTGATCGAGGTGCTGCGCGGGGTCGACCTGATCGTCGGCGCGGGAGAGATCGTCGCGCTGCTCGGCGCCTCGGGATCGGGCAAGTCGACCTTGCTCCAGGCGGTCGGGCTGCTCGAGGGCGGCTTCGACGGATCGATCCGTATCGCGGGCGAGGAAGCCGCGCGACTGGGCGGCGATGCGCGCACGCGATTGCGCGCGCGCGCAATCGGCTTCGTCTATCAGTTTCACCATCTACTCCCCGACTTCACCGCCGTCGAAAATGTCGTGCTGCCGCAATTGATCGGCGGCAAAGGCCGAGGCGAGGCCGAGCGACGCGCCGCTGCTTTGCTGTCTTCGCTCGGCCTCGGCGCGCGCCTGACGCATCGTCCCAGCCAATTATCGG
>JAYTAR010000163.1:0-4560 GCA_043737455.1 Sphingomonadales bacterium
TTGGCGTCGAGTCGCATCGGGATCGCAGGACGTGTCACGGGGTCGCATCATTGCCGGGATCACTGCAGGGGCGCTGATCGCGTCGCTGGCCGTGCTGTCGCCGGCGACGGGTGCGGCGAACCGCGATGGCGCGCTGCGTTCGCGTGGCGCGATGCTCGGCGACAGCATCGGGTCGTTCACGCCGGCGGCGACCGACGCGCGCCTCGCTGCGGCATTGGCGCGTAGCGGCATGTCGAACACCGGATTTCGCTTCACGCCTGCGTCGTCGGTCCGCTTCAACCGCTCGGTTACCGTAGCGGTGCGCGCACAGTCCTCGCTTACCAAGCCGAACGACGAGCGCACCGCGCTGGTCGCGCCGTCGGGCACGTCGATCGTGCCGGTGGCATACAATCTCGGCCTTGCGGTCGGATGGCGCAAGTTCGCGCTCTCGGGTGACATGGCGCAGGTCGACATTCCCGGGTTCGGGGCTGGCGTCGGAAAGCGCCAGGCGGTCGATGTCGGCGTCAGTTACGCCGCGACGAAGCGGATCAGCGGGCGCGTCCAGGTCGGTGCCGACCGTGTGACGGGGTCGCTGCCGGTGGCGCTTACCGGCGGGTCGGGCTATTCGGTCGATGTCGGCGGTTCGTATCGGTTGACGCGCAATCTCGATGTCACCGCCGGGGTCCGCTATCGTGCCGATCGCGACCGATTGGTGCCGCAGGCCGATGCCCGCCGCGACAGCCAGGCGGTCTATGTTGGCACCGCGTTCCGCTTCTAGGCAAGCGCGTCGATCGCGGCCCAGCCGTGAAATCCCAAAACCCGCATTCGCCGAGCTCGCGACGACGTCATCCCGCCGAGCGCGATCGAGCTGCCTCGATGCGGGCCTGCGATAAGTCCGGCACGAACGACACCCAAAGAGCGGTCACCCGGATGCGACCGCGTCGCGAACACCGGCGAGATGAACACAAAGTCTGCATCCATGCGCTGCGCCAGTGCCATTTCGCGCCGGTCGTGGGCCGCGACGCTGCGCAGACCCTGCGAAGGCAGCGCCGAGCGATGATGTGCGCCATCGGCATGCCAGGCGCGCGCGCGCTGTGGCGTGTCGGCGAGCAGGACGACATGTCCCCGCCGCTTCGCCGCGCGCCGCACCGCGTCGTAAAGCGCGCGCCGCGCGCTTGCTGGCAATTCGGCATGGCGAAACACGATACCTGACCCGCGCGGCAGCCGTGCGATCGCGGCGAACAGGTCGGGCAACCGCGCATCGGTCATCAGCCACAGGCGTGGGAGCGGGAGTGGGCGCGGGAGTGGGGGGTGGCGACGCGTCACGGTGCTTCGTATAGCGCGCGCGTGACCCAAGCCCCAACCACCGCCGAACGGCTGGCCGAGGTGCAGCGCGTGATTGCCCAGGCAGCGCAGGGTCGCGCCGACGCGGTGACGCTGATCGCGGTATCCAAGACGCACGATGCCGCCGCGATCGCGCCGCTGATCGCGGCCGGACAGCGCGTGTTCGGCGAAAATCGCGTGCAGGAGGCGGCGGCGAAATGGCCGGCGCTGCGAGACCAGACGCCGGGCATCATGCTGCATCTGGTTGGGCAATTGCAGTCGAACAAGGCCGCCGATGCAGTTGCGCTGTTCGATGCGATCCATTCGGTCGACCGCGCGTCGCTCATCGCCCCGCTCGCGCGCGCGATCGACCGCAGCGGGCGCCGTCCCGACTGTTTCGTGCAGGTCGACTTGGGCGACGAGCCGCAAAAGGGCGGCTGTGCGGTTGCCGACCTGCCCGCGCTGCTTGCCGCGGTGCGCGCCGCCGACCTGCCGCTCGCCGGGCTGATGACGGTGCCGCCCGCCGGACGCGAGCCCGCGCCCTGGTTCGCGCTGCTCGCCAAGCTTGCCGCTGACCACGGCGTAACCGGGCTCAGCATGGGCATGTCGAGCGATTATCGCACCGCGGTCACGCTCGGCGCGACGCACATCCGCGTCGGCAGCGCGCTGTTCGGCGCGCGCGAATGACGATCGATGCGATAATCTTCGATTTCGACGGCGTGCTGATCGACAGCGAATGGGTCGGCAACGTCCATATCGCGCAGACGCTGACCGCGCTCGGCCACCCGACCACGGTCGAGCAGGCGCTCGCCGCATTCGCCGGCGTCGGCGGCCCTGCGTTCACGACCGCGCTCGAGGTGTATATCGGCGGGCCGGTGCCGGATGCGCTTCACGCCGCGCGCGAGGTCGAGGACGCGCGCGTGCTCGCCGACGGTGTCACAACCGTCGACGGCGCGATTGCCTTTGTGATGTCGCTCGCGCCCGCGTTGCCACGCGCGATCGCGTCTTCCTCCACCACGCATTGGATCCGCACGCATCTCGACCACATTGGCTTACGCGCCGCGTTCGAGCCGCACATCTATTCGGGGCGCGAGCATGTCACGCGCGGCAAGCCCGCACCCGATATCTACCTATACGCCGCCGCCGCGATCGGCGCGGACATCACGCGCACTTTGATCATCGAGGATTCGCCCGTCGGCGTGACCGGCGCGGTCGCGAGCGGCGCACAGGTCGTGGGCCTGGCCGCCGGCCTGCACTGCGGACCCGAGCATGCAGCGACGTTGCGTGCGGCGGGTGCGCCGCTCGTGGTGCACGATTTCGCGGGCGTGGCGGCGCTGCTCGCGTGACGCGGTTCGTCCAGCACTATGTGGCGCAGCCCGGCGACATCGACGAGCTCGGCCATGTCAACAATGCGGTGTGGGTGCGCTGGGTCCAGGACATGGCGACGTCGCACTGGCAGGCACTCGCGGCCCCCGACCATATTGCCGCTTATGTCTGGGTCGTGGTGCGCCACGAAATCGATTATCGCGGCAATCTGCGCGTCGGTGAAACCATCGAGGCGCAAACCTGGGTCGAAGACGGGCCACGCGGCGCGAAGTTCGATCGCCACGTCGCGTTCGTAAAGGACGGGCGCACATTGGTGAGCGCGAAGACGACTTGGGCGATCGTCGACCGTGCGACCGGTCGCGCGCTCAGGGTGCCAAAGGACGTGGCGGCGCCGTTCCTGCCGCCAACCCTGCCGTCGGCCTAGCGTTGGTCGCGACCAGATAGTCGACGATTGGCGCGATATCGGCGGGGTCGATGTTGGCCTTGTAGACCTTCACCATCTTCTCGACGTTCGCCTGCCACTGCGCGCGCGTCAGGCGCGGCTGGTTGGTGATCATGTCAGCCGAGTGGCACGCGGTGCAGGTCGCGGTGGCGAGGTCGACGTTCGGGCCGGGGGGCAGTGCGGCGGCGCCATCGGGCAGTGTAACCGATATGGTCTTGAATTCGGGCGTCGCCGGCTGGCCACATCCAACGAGTAACAGGACGAGAAACAATGATCTCATGTCAGGCTGACGGTGACCGGCTCGACAACGGTGCGCGCATAGCCGCTCGGGTTCCACGGCTGCGCACCCGGTTGCGATACGCCGTTGGTGTTCGTGCAGCGTGGACTGATGGTCGCGGCGACATAGCCATCAGGTAGAACTATCTCGAGCGACCAGCGCCGGAAGCTGTGGCTGCCCTGCTCGGCATCGAGGCGGGCCGGTCGCAGCGCGTCGCAGGGCAAGGCGACGAGCGGTGCTGGTCCGCCGGGCGTGCACCGGATCGCGACGTCGACCTGCGCGACCCCACAATCGCCACCCATCGCGATGCCCGACACGGTGAAGCTACGACCGTCGAGCCGCGCACCGTCGCTATGGCTCGTGATCCAGCTGCGCGGCCCCATCGTCGTAATCGGCACCGTCGGGAAGTCCTTGTCGCCCGGCTTCACCGGCACGGCAGGCATGCGGTAGCTCTTCGCCATGAAATAACTGTCGTCCGCGTCGACGCTCAGCACCTCGATGTCCGACAGCATCTTGATCCAATAGGTTGCGAACCAGCCGGGCACGACGAGGCGCAAGGGGTAGCCGTTGAGCAAAGGCAGCATCTCGCCGTTCATGGCCCAGGCGACGATCACGTCGTCGCGCCGGGCAATGTCGATCGGGATCGACTTGATCTTCTGCGGCGCGCCCGGTGTCGCGGGCACGTCGAGCCCGGCAAAGCGTACGCGCTTGGCGTCGGCACCCAGCCCTGCGCGGTCGAGCAGGTCGCGCAGGCGCACGCCGCGCCACACTGCATTGCCCATCGCGCCGTGCGCCCATTGCGCGCCGACGACGCGCGGCTCCTGGAAACCGCGTCCGTTCCCCGCGCATTGGTTGACCGCAGTCACCTCGATCGTCTCGCCCGCGCGCGCAACCTCGGCGAGCGACAGCTGGACACTACGCTTCACCGCACCGCGCAGCGTCAGGCGGAACGCCTGCGGGTCGATCATGGTCGGCATGACGCCACCGGCCCAGCGCACGAAGAAGCGATCGTTCGGGATGATGATGCCCTGCCCGAACACGTCGAAGGGGGTTTCGAGCAAAGGCGGTCGCCACCGCTGGACAATCATGTCGCGCTTGCCCGGGAACGCGGAGGACAAAGCTCGTGCACCCGGGCCGCCGGGCAGGTGCAGGTCAGCCATGTCGCTTCGCGCGGCCAGCGCAGTGCCGGCGACTGCACCTGCGCCGAGAATGA
>JAYTAR010000164.1:0-1751 GCA_043737455.1 Sphingomonadales bacterium
TCCAGCGAAACGCGATCAACCGCTTCATGAACCCGGCGTAAAGCGCGAACCACAGGACTGCATAGGCCAGGCGCGACGCCGCCGCTGCCTCGAGGCTGATCATCGACGCCGCGACGAGCAACGCGACCGCGATCGCGGTATCAGCGATGTTGAGCACCAGCAGGCGACGCATGCGTCCAAGCACGATCGGAATGTCCATATGGAGCGGGAGCGCCGACCAGATGATCTCGCTGATCGCGATCCACATCAGCAGCGGCGCGACGCCCGCCCAGGTCTTGCCGAACAGGGTCTCGACGACGGGGGCGCTCGCCGCCGCGAGGAACAGCATGGCGGGCCAGGTCGTCACCGAATAAGCGGAAACGACGCGCATGTAGGGCTGGGCGAAGTCGGCGCCCTCGTCGCGCATGCGCGCAAAGGCAGGGAAGAACACGCCGCCGATCGCGCCGCTGACGAGCTGGCGCAAGGTTCCGGCAAGTCCGACCGCGCGGCCGAACAGCCCGACCGCGGCAAAGCCGAGCAGCTTGCCGACGATCAGCTCGGGCGTGCGATAGCCGAGCGCCCCGGTGACGTAGAGCAATGACGCGCCCGACCCGAACCGCATGATCTCGCCACTGTGCTTGAGCGTCAGCGGCAGGCGCGGGCGCTCGCCGCTGAACCATTGCCCAAGCAGCGCGCGCGCGCCGGCGTTGGCGACCGTTCCCCAGGCGAGCGACAGCGACGACCACCCAAGCGCGGCCAGCGTCAACACCGTCGCCGACATCGCGGCAGTGCCCGCGATGTTGATGAAGAACAGCGCCCGAAAGTCGAGTCGGCGCTGAAGGACGGCGGCGGGCACGATCCCGAACGGCACGAGCAGATACGATCCCGCGATGACGAGCAGGATCGGAAACAGCGCATCGTTGCCGTAGAAATGGACGATCGGCCACGCCAGCGCGGCGATCGCAACCCCAATCGCGCCGGCGATGACGATCGATACCGAAAAGCAGCGGCGCAAAATCTCGTCGTCGATCGCCGCGTGTCCGGCGATGTAGCGCGTGATGCCAAAGTCCTGCAGCGTCGCGAGTAGCATCGCAAAGGCAAGCGCGGTGCCGAACAAGCCGACCTCGGCAGGCGCGAGGAAGAACCGCGCGACGATGACCGAGGTCGCGAACTGGGTGAAGAACGCGACATATTGGCTCGCCATCGACCAGATCGCGGCCCCGCGGACCGTGGTTTTCGTCATGCGGTGGCCAGCGCTGCGGCGAGGCGCGCCGCGCGAATCGGCGCACCCAGCGTTAGCAACCGCGCGACGGTACGCCACAGGCCGTCGGTCGCGCCGCCCGCGCGAACATGATCGAGGATGAGGTCGAGCCCCGCACCGCGCAAGGCGCCGGAATTATAGAGGATGCCCAGTGCGACTTTCGCCCGGACGGCGCGGGTAACGCCCTCACGACCGAACATCGCGTCGAGCGCGTCGAGCGGGGGCAAGTGGCTCAATCCTTCGCCCGGGTCGCGGCGTCCGGCGCAGCGTTCGACATGCGCTTCCCATGCGACCGCCGCGCCGTATTTCTGCTCGAGCGCATAGCGCGCGCTGACCTGCGTGCTGGTGCGGCGGTAGAGCAGGAGCGGTTCGTCAAGATTGGCCAGCGTGCCCTGTTCGGTGATGCGCAGCCACAGGTCATAATCCTCGCAGTGGCGATAGGCGGCACGGTAGCCGCCTACCTTTTCGAGCGTCGCGCGGCGCAGCATGACGCTGGGGTGGCAGAGCGGGG
>JAYTAR010000165.1:0-1745 GCA_043737455.1 Sphingomonadales bacterium
GTACTGACCGGCCTCGCGCAGTCGCAAAAAGCGATTCCCGCGCGCTGGTTCTACGATCACGCAGGGTCCGAGCTGTTCGAAGCGATCACCGCGCTTCCCGAATATTACCCGACGCGTGTCGAGACCGCGCTGCTCGCCGCGCAGTGCGACGCGATCGCTCGCCACGTCGGTGCGGGTCGCGCGGTGATCGAATTCGGATCGGGATCGTCGACAAAGACGCCGCACCTCCTCCGCGCAGTCGCGCCGTCGGCCTATGTTCCGATCGACATTTCGGGCGAATTCCTGCGCACGTCGTCGGCGGCGCTCGCGACCGCATTTCCCGGCCTTGCGGTGATGCCGGTCGAGGGCGATTTCACGCGAGCGCTCACGCTTCCCGCAGAGATCGACGCGCTGCCGCGGCTGGGTTTCTTCCCCGGATCGACGATCGGCAATTTGATCGCGCGCAGTGCGGTCGACCTGTTGCGCACGATGCGCGCGAGCCTGGGCACCGGCGCGATGCTGCTGATCGGCATGGACCGGATCAAAGACGCCGCGACGCTGATCGCCGCTTATGACGACGCCCAAGGGATCACTGCGCGCTTCAACCTTAACGTGCTGGCTCGCATCAACCGCGAGCTCGACGGCGACATTCCACTGGATGCGTTCGCGCATGAAGCACGCTGGAACGATAGCTATGCCCGCATCGAGATGCATTTGCGTGCCACGCGCGCAGTCGATTTCACAGTCGCCGGCACAAGGTTCGCCATGACCGCAGGCGAGACGATCCACACCGAGAACAGCCACAAATATGGCGCGCGCGACGCACGACTGTTGCTTCGAAGCGGCGGCTGGTCGCCGGTTGCCGAATGGACCGACCCAGCCGACGCGTTCGCGCTCATCCTTGCCGAGGCACGCCCGCCAAGGTCCGCGCCGTGAGCGGTCGCGCGGTGACCGCACGGAAGGCCTCGCGATAGTCGGGATGCTCGGTGCCCATCGCGCGGTCCCACCACGTGAAATAGAGTCCGTAATTCGATCCGAACCCGCCCGAATGATGTAAGTCGTGATGCGTCGTCGTCGTGAAAAGCCCCCAGAACCAATGGTCGGCAAAACCGCGCGGGTGAAACTCGGTCCCGCAATGTCCCCAGACGTTGCGCACGATCATGATGCCGAGAAAGATAAATGTCGCGAGTTGCGGCGTCGGTATCAAAATGATGAACAGCTGGACGAACATCACCTGCACGATCGCTTCGCGCCAGTCGAACGCGTAAGCCGCGAACGGCGTCGGCGTGATCGAGCGGTGATGCAGCCGGTGCCATCGCTTGAACAGCGCGGGCGCGTGCATCGCTCGGTGCGTCCAGTAGAACCACGTGTCGTGCAGGATCAGCAGTGCCACGACGTAGAGCGCAACCTCGCCCCACGACGGCACGCCGGTGTAGCTGCCGACCGCATAACCGTTCCAGCGCATCCAGACGGCGGGGCTCGCGACGCAGGCATAGATCAGGACGCTGCGGGCGGATGCCATGATCTCCCGCACGACGTCGGCACGCGTCGCACGGCGCGCCTGCAGCTTGCGCGCTTGCCAGCCGAACGCATGACCGACGGCAAGGAACGCGGTCATGACGAGCGTCGCGATGACGTAGCGCCCGCCGTCGAACAGCAAGACCCTAGGAAAGACATGCGTCGCAGCGGTGAGCAGATCGGGTGAGTCGTGCATCGGTGTCTCCAATCGCGCACCGATGGCGAATGCGCTGGAAGGTGACTCCGCG
>JAYTAR010000166.1:0-1745 GCA_043737455.1 Sphingomonadales bacterium
CTGGGCGACAAGCGCATCCCGGTAAAGAACGTGTTCGTGCCATTGTTCATCAACGGCCGCCGCTGGGGCAATTTCGAATTGGCTTACCGCGACGATTAAGCTTCGCCACTGATGCCAAACAACTCGTCATTGCGAGCGAAGCGCGGCAACCCAGTTGTTTCTTTCTGCCGCTCGCCACAAGGTACTGGATTGCTTCGCTGCGCTCGCAACGACGGCTAGAGTCCTAAGCTTTCCGCCGGCTCATGAACGCCAGCCGTTCGAACAGCATGACGTCCTGCTCGTTCTTCAGCAGCGCACCATGGAGCGGGGGGATGGCCTTGGTCGGGTCGCGGCTGATCAGCACGTCGAGCGGCATGTCCTCGTGAAGCAGCAGCTTGAGCCAGTCGATCAACTCGCTGGTCGATGGCTTCTTCTTGATCCCGGGCACGTCGCGGACGTCGTAGAACAGGTCGAGCGCGCGGCTGACGAGCATTTTCTGGATGCCGGGAAAGTGGACCTCGACGATCCGCTCCATCGTGTCGCGCTCGGGGAAGCGGATGTAATGGAAGAAGCAGCGACGCAGGAATGCGTCGGGCAATTCCTTTTCGTTGTTCGACGTGATGACCACCACCGGGCGTTCGATCGCTTTCACCGTCTCGCCGGTTTCGTAGACGTGGAATTCCATCCGATCGAGCTCCTGCAGGAGGTCGTTGGGGAATTCGATGTCGGCCTTGTCGATCTCGTCGATCAGCAGGACGGGCAGCACGGGGGCGGTGAACGCCTCCCACAACTTGCCCTTGCGGATGTAGTTGCCGATGTCGTGGACGCGCTCATCGCCGAGCTGGCCGTCGCGCAGGCGCGCCACGGCGTCATATTCGTACAGCCCCTGGACCGCACGCGTGGTCGACTTGACGTGCCATTCGATCAGCGGCGCGCCCAGTGCTCCCGCGATTTCGTGCGCGAGGACGGTTTTGCCCGTGCCCGGCTCGCCCTTGACGAGCAATGGTCGGCGGAGAGCGACGGCGGCGTTGACCGCGACCTTGAGGTCGTCGGTGGCGACGTAGTTTTCGGTACCTTGGAAGCGCATGGAACGCCCTATGCAGGGCCTCGGGGTGGGGGCGCAAGCGTCAGATGAACTCGCGGGCCTCGGCGCGGGCTTCGAGCAGGTCGAACATCGCGCGGTGCTGGAGCAGCAATTGCTCGGCGCCGAAGCGGATTGCGCGCTCGGCGGCGCTGCTGTCGGCGGCGTCGGCGAGCGCCCCGGCGATCGATTCCTCGTCGGGGAGGGCGAAGGCCGGCGGCTCGATCCCGACGCGCGTGGCCGCGCGGTCAAGCAACGGACGAATCGCGCGCCAGTCGCTGATCAGCGCCGTCGCCGCACCCAGTGCACAGCCACAGCGCTCGGACTTCGCCAGCGTTTCCAGCGCATGGCGAGCGGCGACCAGCGCACCCTCGGTCTCGGCGCTGCCCGGCGTGCTCGGCAACGGCCCGACCGCGGCGGTCAGGCGGACCAGATACAGCCGCTCGCGCTCGAACGCGTTGGCGGTTTCACTTAGCCATACGTGTGTCGGTCCGGCGGGGCACAGGTTCAGCGCCAGGTCGAGCAGCGCCGGGTGACGGCCATAGAGGTTGCACAACATGTGAACGAGATCGTCGAAATCGCGCGGCAGGATGCCGGCGGCGACCGCTTTGAGGTCCTGCAGGTGGAGGTGGCCGTGACTTCCCGCGGCGCCGATGCGCGCGCTGTGCGCGGCCTGCGCTACCTG
>JAYTAR010000167.1:0-4541 GCA_043737455.1 Sphingomonadales bacterium
TCCCTTTCCAGTCGATCACAAGCGAATTGCCGTCGGCGCTGGCGACCGGCGTCGTCGTACCGGTGATGCCCGCGGTGTTCGCGCTGACGACATACGCCCTGTTCTCGAACGCGCGCGCGTACTTTGCGATAACCTTGTTCGTCGCCATCGGCGAGCCGATCTCCGACGAGGAGTGCACGAACACCTCGGCCCCGCGCAGCGCGTGCGCGCGTGCGATCTCGGGATATAGGATTTCTTCCGACGCGATCGCCGCCAGATTGCCAATCTCGGTATGCGCGACCGGGAACACGCCCTCGAGCCCGTAGATGTCGAGATACTTCGACCAGACGTCGTGCGGGCTGGGCGCGTACATCGAATTCAGGCGGCGATAACGCAGCACCACGTCGCCCGATGGCCCCACGACGAAGCTCGTCTGGAAATAAAGCCCGGGAAAGTGTGGATCGACCTCGTAAGCATTGCCCGCAAGGAACAGTTTCTGCGCGCTGGCGACCTTTCCCAGCGCGTCATATTCGGCCCCCTTCATCTCCCACGCGGCGATGCGCGCGAAGTCGGGGATCGAGACCCGCCACGGGTATGACGAGAACAAATATTCGGGCAGCACGACCAGGCGCACCGGCGACCCGCCATATTGTTCGATGAACGTCGCCGCCCCGCGCATCTTCACGCCCACCTCGGCAATCATCGCCAGCATGGCAGCGCGCGGGTCGGCAGCCTTTTCGACCGAGTGCGCAGCCAGTTGCAGCGCAAGCGCGGCATAGGGTTTGGTCGCAGACTTATTGTCGGGCAAAGTTACACTCCATGCGGCAGTCGGGGCCGCGATCATTCCAACCAAAACCGCGCGTCGATCAGCCGCCATTACTCTCCCCTCTCCCTAAAGGGGAGAGGGACAGGCGCGCGAGCGCCAGGGTGAGGGGCTGTCAATGCTTCGAGGATTGCCTCGCACACCGCGTCCATGCGGGCGAGAACATCGTGGTTCCAGAAGCGTATGACACGGTAGCCTTGACTGACCAAAAAACCGGTTCGCTGCTTATCGCGCGCTGCCTCGTCGACATGCTGGCTGCCATCGAGCTCAACAACCAGCTTCGCCTCCGAACACAGGAAGTCGGCGACGTAAGCGCCGATCGGAGCCTGACTGCGGAACTTGAAACCTTGCAACCTTCGATCCCGCACGCGCTCCCAGAGCCGATCTTCGGCTTCGGTGCGTTCGCGGCGCAGTCGGCGCGCGTTGACGAGCATAGTCTCAGGCTTTTTGCCCCTGACCGAATACGTCACCCCCTCACCCTGCGGCTGCGCCGCTGTCCCTCTCCCCTTTAGGGAGAGGGAGGAATATGCCTTGCCGATCACAGCCCTAGCGCGCCGGGGTTCATTCGTTGCTCGGGGTCGAGATGCGTCTTTAGGGCTTCAAGGACTGACCAGCCACGCGGGTCGGTCCCGGCTTTTAACGGATAGGTCCGCCCAATCTGGAAATGCATGCCGCCGACATCCCCGAAAATCGCGATCACCCCCGCGCGCAACCGGTCGACGAGCGCGCGGGCCTCGGCGTTCGCGGGAAATCCCTTCAGCTTCGCGAAATGCGCGGGCTCGACCGAGCGGCGATGGATTTCACCGAGCGCATCGGGCCAGTAGAACACCGGTTCGATCAGGAACCCGGTCTGCGCGACCGTCAGGAACATGTAGCCCGCGCCGACGCCCAGCTGCGCCATGTCGGTGGCGTTCGTCTCGTACAGCACCGAGATCGCCTCGATGACGCCGAGTGCTTGCGAATGGCGCACGATGCCGTGCACCGGCACCCAGCGCTCGCCGTCAGGGCCGACCATCGAATTGACCGGCGGAAACGGATTGGCGCGAAGCACCTTGGGGATGGTGTTCTCGACCTTGCGCCCACCGTGGCGGTTCACGATCGCGTCGATGTGGCGCATGCGCTCCTCGGCTTCGGTCGCCGTCAGCCCCTCGGCGATCAAGTGGATCGAGAATTTTGCGTCGTCGAGGAAGCTGCGTCCGGCCGCCACGACTTTTGCGCCTTCTTTCAGCCCTTTCCAAAAGCCGCCTTGCGACTTCATCATGCCGACGAGTGCCTTTGCATCGCCGCCCAAGCTGTCACGCCGCATCCGCTGAGCTTGCAGAAAAGGATCGAAGCCGAAGCTTTCGGTCGCGAGCCCCGAACGCGCGATCTCGCTCATCGCCGCGCAATAGTCGGGCGGCGCGTCGAACGCGTAACTTCCATAAGCCAGGCTTTCCGCCTCGCGCAACATCGGCAACGTCACATGCGCCTTTACGCCAAAAGCGCCGGCGTCGGCGGCGAACAGCCCGGTCAGATCGGGGCCATAGGGGCGCAGAAAACCGTTGCCGGTCGTGACGATCGTCCCGTCGGCAAGGACCACATCGAAGCTGAGCGCCGATCCCGCCATCGTGCCGCGTGAGGCACCCCAGAACAGCCCGTTCTGGCTCATCCCGCCGCCGACGCTCGCCTTGATCCCCGACAGCGAGCCCCACAACGGCGTGCGCAGCCCGCGCGGGTGGAGCTCGTCGTAGAGCTGCGCCCATGACACGCCCGCCTCGACGGTGACGGTCATGTCGGTCTCGTTGACGTCGAGGATGCGGCACATGCGCCCCAGATCGACGATCAGCGCGCCTGCCTGGGGCGCAACATAGCCCGACGTATAACTCATGCCGCCGCCCCGCGGTACGATCGCGAGTCCCTCGGCGGCGGCGGCACGTAGCCCCTCGGCAAGCTCGGCGATGCTTGCCGGGCGGAATACGGCGCGCGGGGGCGGCCCGGCGGTAAAGACATCCTGCGCGTAATAAGCGCATTCGATCGGATCGGTGATCAGCGCGCCCGGCGCGAACGCGTCTTCGAAGCGGGGCTCGAGTGCGGTCGCCATCAGGCGCGCGCCGCGCTGAGGTCGTCTGCTTGCGGATAGCGTCCCATCAGCAGCAGCATAGCCCCGCCGATCGCGAACATGACTGCAGCGACGGTCAGCATCGTGTCGTAACTCCCGGTCGCGTCGCGCGAGGCCCCGTAAAGGATCGGCGACGCCGCCGACCCGATCCCGAACGGCATGTAGAGCAAGCCATAGATGCGCCCGTAATTGGCCATGCCGAAATATTTGGCAGCGAGATAGGCGATGACGTCGCTTTCCGCCCCGGCAGCGAAGCCGAGCATAAAGCCGCCCGCCATCACCAACGTCAGGCTCGACGCATTACCCATCAACAGCACGCACGCGAGCGCCGGCATCAGCAGCACCGGGAAGGCGATGCCGGGTGCCCAGAAGCGATCGAACAACATGCCGACGATGACGCGACCCGCCAGGATGCCGAGCGCGACCACGCCCATGACGCTGGCGGCGACCTTTGCACTGAACCCGTGCAGTTGCACCATCTGCGCCATGTGGATGTGCGCCCCGCCATAAGCGAGCGCGATCACGAAGATCGACCCGAACAGCACCCAGAAGCGATAGCCACCGGCAGCTTGACGCAACGTCAGCCCGGCAACGGCGCCGCTCGCGTCGGTGACCGCGGCGGGGCGCTCCTCGGGTCGCGGTTCGCGGAACCACATGAGCCCGATCGGCAGCGCGACGAGCAGCGGCAGCAGTGCGAGCGCGGGGAACGCCGCGCGCCACCCGCCCGCCTCGATCGCGCGTTGCGCTATCTGCGGCACGATGAGCCCCGCCAGGCTGGTCCCGAGCAGCATGATGCCGAGCGCAAGGCCACGGTTCTGCGCGAACCACATCGCGATCGCACGGCTCCACGTCACCGGTGTCGAGCCGATGCCGATCACCCCCAGCGCCGCCCAGAAGCCGAACCAGGCGGGGATGCTCGCAGGTACGAACCACATGCTGGCAAAGGTTAGCGCGAACAGCAGCAGGCTGCCGAGCGCGATCGGGCGCACCCCGTGCCGGTCGGCCAGCCCGCCGACGAACGGTGCGGTCAGCGACGCGATGACGCCAAATGTCGTGATCCCCGCGCTGATCGTCACGAAATCCCAGCCGGTCTCGGCATGCACCGGCCCGATGACGAGCGGCAACACGTTGAACGGGATCGGCGACGCGCCGCAGCCGACGCCGACCAGTGCCGCGATCAAGGGTTTCCAGCCCAGCCTGAACTCGCTCATGCGCCGTGCTCCCGCGTCAGCTCGACCAATTCGAAGCTGGCATCCATGTACCCTTCGACGACCCCTTTGACATAGAGGAAGTCGCCATCCTTCGTCAGCCACATGTCATAGGCGGGATGGTCGTTGGTCAGCCCCACGAACGCGACGCGGTAGCAATCGAAGGTCCCGGCCGGCACCGTCACGGTCTCGTCGCCGACATAGTGCAGACCGCTGCCCGTGGTGTGAATGAACGGTCCCGTCGCACCGAAGTGATGCAGCGAGTGGATCAGGTTACGCCCGAAAAACTGCGTGTGCCCCGGCCCCTTGGCATAAGGGAAGGTGGCGGCCAGCCAACCATCACCCTGCACCGCGTGCACGCCGAAGCCGCGCGTCGGGCGCTTGATGGGGAAACGCTGGCTGATGCGCCCGGCGTCGATCGACCAGCTCTCGC
>JAYTAR010000168.1:0-1741 GCA_043737455.1 Sphingomonadales bacterium
GGCGAACGGCAATGCCAAGCTGCTGGTCGCGCCTGCCAGTCCGCATGCGTTCGTCGCGTTCGGCACGGCGATCGCGGCCAAGACCGAAGCGGTCGTCGCGAACTGGATCGGCGAACGGTTGGATCGCATGCCGGCGTCAAACGCGGTTTGATCGATCCGCCCGTACCGCATATGTCGCGTTTATGCTCACCGTCCCCCCGCTCTCGCTCTCCGCACAGTCGCGCAACCCGACCGCTTTCGCCGCCGATCTCGGCGCGTCGTTCCGGCACTTCGGGTTTGCGATCGTCGCCGATCATGGCATCGATCCCGCGCTGATCGAGCGGGCGTGGCACTCGACGCGCGATTTCTTTGCGCTGCCGACCGACGAGAAACTGCACTACCGCGGGGTCAAGGGCGGGGCGCGGGGGTATATTCCGTTTGGGGTCGAGATCGCCAAGGGCGCGACGGCGAATGACCTGAAGGAATTTTGGCACATCGGGCGCGAGCTGCCGCCGGGGCATCGCTACACCGCGTCAATGCCGCCCAACGTCTGGCCCGACCACCCGCCGGAATTCCGCGCGACGTTCACCGCGCTCTATGCCGAGTTCGACCGCGTCGGCGCGGCGCTGTTGTCGGCGATCGCGGTGCATCTGGGGCTGGCACCCGACTGGTTCGTCGGGCCCGTTGCCGACGGGAACAGCGTGCTGCGGCTGCTGCACTATCCGCCGGTTTCGGCCGACGCGCCTGGGATACGCGCAGGAGCACATGAGGACATCAACCTCATCACTTTGCTGCTCGGTGCCGAGGAGGCGGGGCTGCAACTGCTGAGCCGTGAAGGCGAGTGGCTGAGCCTCGACCCGCCGCCGGGCGCGCTCGTCGTCAACGTCGGCGACATGCTCCAGCGGCTGACCAACCACGTCCTGCCCTCGACCACGCACCGTGTCGTCAATCCGCCGCCCGAACGGCGCGGGGTGAGCCGCTATTCGATGCCGTTCTTCCTCCACCTCGCGAGCGATTTCCCGATCGCGACGCTGCCGGGGTGCGTGTCGGCGGAGGCTCCGAACCGCTATCCGGAAGCGATCGCGGCCGATGATTATCTGCAGCAGCGGTTGCGCGAGATCGGGTTGCTTTGACTTTTAAGTCAGCCCGGACTTGATCCGGGCCTTGGCCTCTTCTTCCTCGATTTGCTGCCAAAGTTAGCCTAGCCCCAGGTCAAGCCCGGGGTGACGGGATTGGGGGAACACGATGACCGATCCACTCCGCATCGCGCTCGCTGGGCTGGGCACCGTCGGCGCGGGCGTCGTCGCGTTGCTTGATGCAAACGCTGAGGTGATCGCCAGGCGCGCAGGGCGACCGATCGTGATCGTCGCAGTCGCCGCGCGCGACCGGAACCGCGATCGCGGCGTCGACGTGGCGCGGTTCGCGTGGGAGGACGACACCAGCGCGCTCGCCACGCGCGCCGATGTCGATGTCGTCGTCGAATTGATCGGGGGCAGCGACGGCCCCGCATTGGTGCTCGCCGAACGCACGATTGCGGGCGGGCGCGGCTTCGTCACCGCGAACAAGGCGATGATCGCGCACCACGGCCTCGCGCTGGCGACGGCGGCGGAAGCCGCAGGGGTCGCGTTGAAGTACGAGGCGGCGGTCGCGGGCGGTATTCCGGTCATCAAGGGATTGCGCGAAGGCGCGGCGGCAAATGTGCTGACCGAAGTGTCGGGTATATTGAACGGCACGTGCAACTATATCCTGACGCGGATGGAGG
>JAYTAR010000169.1:0-4535 GCA_043737455.1 Sphingomonadales bacterium
GGCGACGAACGCCTCTGTCAGTTCAAGCGGAAGCAGATCGGGGTCGGGAAAATAGCGATAATCCTGCGCGTCCTCCTTCGACCGCATCGAGCGTGTCACGCCTCGATCGGGGTCGTACAGCCGCGTCTCCTGAACAACGGTACCGCCGTCCTCGATCAGCGCGACCTGCCGCTTCGCCTCATGCTCGACGACCGCAGCGACGAAACGCATCGAATTGACGTTCTTCGTCTCGGTGCGCGTGCCGAGTTCACCGCCGGGACGCCGCACGCTGACGTTGACGTCGGCGCGCATCGACCCCTGTTCCATATTGCCGTCGCACGACCCGACATAGCGCAGGATCGCGCGCAGCTTCTTCAGATAGGCGGCAGCCTCAGCGGGCGAGCGCAGGTCGGGCTTCGAAACGATTTCCATCAACGCGACGCCGGAGCGATTGAGATCGACGTACGACATGGTCGGATGCTGATCGTGCATCAGCTTGCCTGCGTCCTGCTCGATATGAATGCGTTCGATGCCGATCGTCTTCGCCCCCGTATCGGTCTCGATCGCGAGCGCGCCCTCCCCTACGATCGGATGATAGAGCTGCGAGATCTGATATCCCTGCGGCAGATCGGCGTAAAAATAGTTCTTGCGGTCAAAGCGGCTCCAGCGATTGATCGCGGCGCCGAGCGCGAGCCCGGTGCGCACTGCTTGCCGCACGCATTCGCCGTTCAGCACCGGCAGCATTCCCGGCATCGCCGCATCAACCAGGCTGACTTGCGTGTTCGGCTCGGACCCGAACGCCGTCGATGCGCCGGAAAAGAGCTTCGCGTGCGACGTGATCTGCGCATGAACCTCTAGCCCCACGACGACTTCCCAGTCGCCGGTCGCGCCGGTGATGCGAAACGCCTCTGCTTTGCTCACCGCAGTCACCACCAGTCTGCCGGGCGCGCGACGAAGCCCGCGCGCTCTTCGATCGCCACGCTCGCATTCATGACGCGCTGTTCGTCGAGCGCGCGACCAATAATCTGCAACCCGAGCGGCAGCCCCTGCGCATCGAGACCACCGGGCACCGACATCGCGGGCAGCCCTGCCAATGACGACGGCACGGTGAAGACGTCGTTGAGATACATCGCGAGCGGATCGGCACTTTTCTCCCCCAGCGCGAACGCTGCACTCGGCGCGGTCGGCGTAAGCAGAAGGTCGCAATGTTCCCAAGCCGCATCAAAATCACGCGCGATCAACGCGCGCACCTTCGAAGCTTGTGTGAAGTACGCGTCGTAAAAGCCCGCACTTAGCACGTAAGTGCCAATCATGATGCGGCGCTTCACTTCATGGCCGAACCCGGCCGCGCGGGTCGCCGCGTACATATCCTGCAATCCCGCCCCATCGGGCAGCTCGCGGAGTCCATAACGCACCCCGTCGTAGCGCGCGAGGTTCGAGGACGCTTCGGCCGGCGCGATGATGTAATAAGCGGGCAAGGCGTATCGCGTATGGGGAAGTGACACTTCGACCACCTCGGCCCCGGCATCGCGCACCCACGCGATGCCGCGTTCCCACAGTGCGTCGATCTCAGCGTTCATCCCTTCGACGCGGTATTCCTTGGGGATGCCGATACGCACGCCGCGCAGGTCGCTCGACAGTGCGCGATCCCAGTCAGGAACCGGCAGGTCGAGCGACGTACTGTCCTTGGCGTCGAAGCCAGTCATAGCAGCGAGCAAGATCGCGCAGTCGCGGACATCGCGCGCCATCGGACCGGCCTGGTCGAGCGACGAGGCAAACCCGATCACGCCCCAGCGCGAGCAGCGACCATAGGTCGGCTTGATCCCCGCGATCCCGGCGAAAGCGGCGGGCTGACGAATCGAGCCGCCGGTGTCGGTGCCGGTCGCTGCCGGGCACAGCCGCGCCGCGATCGCCGCCGAGGACCCGCCCGAAGACCCACCGGGCGAAAGCGCCGCATTGCCGCCGTCGCTGCGCCGCCATGGCGAGATGACGTTGCCAAACGCACTCGTCTCGTTCGATGAGCCCATCGCGAACTGATCCATGTTGAGCTTGCCGAGCATCCCCGCGCCCGCTGCCCACAGCTTTCCCGAAACCGTCGACTCATACGGCGGCACGAAGCCTTGCAGGATGTGGCTCGCGGCACTCGCAGGTACGCCTTTAGTGCAGAACAAGTCCTTCATGCCGATCGGTACTCCCGACAACGGCAGCAAATTGCCCGCGGCGCGTGCCGCGTCGGCCGCATCTGCGGCGGCGAGTGCATGCTCGGGCGTCGTCACCAGGAATGCGTTCAGCGCACTCGCCGCCGCGACGCGGGCATCGAACGCAGTCGCAACCTCACGCGCAGAGAATGAGCCGTCGCGTACGCCATCACGAATTGCCGCAACGCCCAGATCGGTCAGCTCGCCCATGCTATTCGATCACCTTTGGAACGCCGAAGAACCCGTGGTCGGCGACAGGGGCGTTGGCGAGCACTGCTTCGCGAATATCGCCATCGGTGACGACGTCGTCGCGCAGCCGCAGCGTGTTGGCGATAACCGCCGTCATCGGCTCGACACCCGACGTATCGACACCCTCGAGCTGTTCGACCCAATTCAGGATGTTGTTGAGTTCGGGAACCATCGCCGCAACTTGCGCTTCGTCGAGTGCAATCCTCGCAAGCGAAGCGATCTTTCGGACGGTTGCGCTATCGACTGCCATTGAGTTCCTGCACGTCGGGTGGACAACCCGCAAGCGCGGCGGCTAGCAGCAACCCCCCTGCCCTTCAACACTGGACAAGTGCGTGGCCCGCAAATTCCTTTTCGCCTTTGCCGCGCTGATCGTGCTCGTCCTGCTCTCGGGAATAGCCTGGTCACTGTTCTCCGAGCGGATGATCCGCGCGGCGATGGTGCCAGGTGCAGCATTTGTCGAGCAACGTCCGATCGCGACCAACGCGTATGACGACAAGTCAATGTGGTTCGCGCGGCCCGACATCGCGAACAATCCAGCGCTGTGGCGACCGGACGGCTTCGTCGATACGACCACGACCAAGAGTGCCGCCATTTTCTTCGTCCACCCGACGAGCTACCTTGACCGTCGCGCGTGGAACGCTCCGCTCGACGATGCGGCATCGCAGGAGCTGGCGCGCACGTTTCTGCGCGGACAGGCAAGCGTGTTCAACGGGGTCGGCGATATCTGGGCGCCGCGCTATCGTCAGGCGACGTTCGGCAGCTTTCTAACGACGCAGCCAGAGGCGACCCGCGCGCTCGACGCCGCTTATGGCGACGTCACGCGAGCGTTCGATGTCTTCATCGCCGCGCAGCCCGGCGATCGACCGATCATCGTCGCGGGACACAGCCAGGGCGCGCTTCATCTCATGCGACTGCTGCGCGAAAAGATCGCGGGGCGTCCGCTCGCTGCGCGTATCGTCGCGGCTTATGTGATCGGCTGGCCGGTCTCGATCGACCACGACCTCCCAAGCCTCGGGCTGCCTGGCTGTAGCACCGCCGACCAGGCCGGGTGCGTGCTGTCGTGGCAGTCGTTTGCGACGCCTGCCGACCCGAAGCAGATCGTCGAAGCCTATGACGCGACGATCGGCCTCGATGGCAAGGCGCGACGCGGGTCGACGATGCTGTGCGTCAATCCGTTGACCGGCACCCGCGGCGCGAGCATCGATGCGCGCGCCAATGTGGGCACGCTGATTCCCCGCCTCGACCTCAAGCAAGCCGACCTTGTGGCAGGGCGGGTTCCGGCCGGGTGCGACCCGCGCGGCTTTTTGATGATCGGACCGCCGCCCGAAGGGATCACGGCCTATGTCTTGCCCGGCAACAATTATCACGTGTTCGATTACAGCCTGTTCTGGGCCAACGTTCGTCGTGATGCCGCTCGCCGTCTTGCCACTTTCAGAAACTAGGGGCCGCATTGGTCACTGCCGATCCCGCCGCCTTTATTGCAGAACTGCCGACCGCCGGTCGGTTGCTTGGTTTGGACCTCGGCAGCAAGACGATCGGCACGGCGCTGTGTGATGCCCAATGGACGTTTGCAACTGCGGCGAAAACGCTGGTGCGCGGAAAATTCGCTGAAGATAAGGCGACGCTGACGGAGCTGGTAAGCCGCGAGACAATTCGTGGTATCGTCGTGGGTCTACCGCTCAATCTCGACGGCAGCGACTCACCACGCACGCAATCAACGCGGGCATTCGCGCGCAACCTCGCCGTCATAGATTTGCCGATTTTGCTCTGGGACGAGCGGCTGTCGACTGCTGCGGTCGAGCGCGCCATGATCGCAGCTGACATCAGTCGCGCCAAGCGTGCGACACGGATTGATGCCGCTGCCGCTGCCTATATCCTCCAGGGCGCGATCGACCGGCTCGTCAATTTGTGAGCCAGCCGATCGCAAAATAACCTAGGCTTCTTCTTCGTCGGCGGCTTTGATGTTGACGATCGTCTCGGCAAGCTTGGTCGCGTATTCATCACCGCCGTAGATTTCGGCAGTCGCTGTTTTCAGCTGCTTAGCGGCATCGGTCATCCCGAGCGCTTCGGCAAAAGCCATCGCCGTTCCAAAACCGGCAATGCCATAGT
>JAYTAR010000170.1:0-1738 GCA_043737455.1 Sphingomonadales bacterium
CACGCGCGCTCGGACACCCGCACCCCGGTGCGCATCGCGGTCGCGTCGATGCTGGTCAATCTGATCGGCAACCTGTCGCTGATCTGGTCGCTGGGGGTAGTCGGTATCGCGCTGTCGACCGCGCTCGCGGCGTGGGTCAATGCGGGGGCACTGTGGTGGACGCTGCGCCAGCGCGGGCATTTCGTCGTCGATGCGCGGCTGCGGCGCAGCGCACCCCGGCTGATCGCCGCCAGCCTGGTGATGGCGGGCGCGCTGTGGGGGATGAACATCGTCGTCGCCGACGCGATGGCGGGCAGGCTGATCGAGCGCGTCGGGGCGCTGGCGCTGCTGGTCGGCGCCGGGTTCGTCGCCTATGCCGTCGGCGTCGCGCTGTTCCGCGCGGTTTCGCTCTCCGACGTGCGGTCGCAACTGAACCGCCGCCGCTGACAGGACCCCCGCCAATGCCCCGCGTGCTCTCCGGCATCCAGCCGACCGGCAACCTCCACCTCGGCAATTATCTCGGCGCGATCGCCAACTGGGCGGCGATGCAGGACAGCCACGAATGCCTGTTCTGCATCGTCGACCTGCACGCCATCACGCTATTCCAGGACCCGGCGACGCTGCGTTCGGCGACCCGCGACATGACCGCGGCGCTGCTCGCCTCGGGCATCGATCCGGCGCGCTCGGTGCTGTTCAACCAGAGCCGCGTGCCCGCCCACGCCGAGCTCGGCTGGATCCTCGGCTGCACCGCGCGCGTCGGCTGGCTCAACCGTATGACCCAGTTCAAGGACAAGGCGGGCAAGGATCGCGAGGGGTCGAGCGTCGGGCTGTACGTCTATCCGGTACTGCAGGCGGCCGACATCCTGTTGTACCGGGCGACGCACGTGCCGGTCGGCGACGATCAGAAACAGCATCTCGAACTGGCGCGCGACATCGCCGCCAAGTTCAACGCCGACTACGGCGTCGAGCTGTTCGTGCTGCCCGAACCCGTCATTGGCGTCGGCGTTGACGCGGGGGGCGGTGGCGCGACGCGCGTGATGAGCCTGCGCGACGGCACCGCCAAGATGTCGAAGTCCGACGCCAGCGCCATGAGCCGCATTGAGTTGATCGACGACGCCGACACGATCACGGCCAAGATCCGCAAGGCCAAGACCGACGCCGAACCGTTGCCGTCCGAGGCTGCAGGGCTGGCGGATCGTCCCGAAGCGCGGAATCTGGTCGGCATCTACGCCGCCCTCGCTGGCGTCGGGGTCGACGCGGTGCTGGCGCAATTCGGCGGCCAGGGTTTCGGCAGCTTCAAGCCCGCGCTCGCCGAACTGACCGTCGCGCGCCTCGCGCCGATCACCGCAGCGTACCGCGAACTGCGTGCCGACGAAGCCGCGCTCGATGCGGTGCTCGCCGACGGCGCGGCGCGGGCGCGCGCAATCGCCGCGCCGATGCTGGCGCAGGTGCATGAAACGCTGGGCTTTCTGACCCGTTGAGAGTTCAGTTGCGGTTAACGCGTCGCGATCTACGCGACTCGGCTGATCTCATTGCAAGGAAACCCGTGATGCGTATCGCTGCCCTCGCGTTGCTCCTCGGTGTCGCGGCGTGCACCACGCCGTTCGAAGCGCGCGTCAACCGTTTCCAGCAACTGCCTGCTCCGCAGGGCCAGACCTTCAGCGTGCAGGCGCGCGATCCGGCCAAGGCTGGCGGCCTGGAGTTCGCGACCTACGCCGGGCTGGTCAGCCAGCGGCTGGCGGCGCAAGGCTATGTCCCG
>JAYTAR010000171.1:0-4530 GCA_043737455.1 Sphingomonadales bacterium
GCTTCGCCGATGGCGAGGTCGGCGTCACGGTCGACGGTACGCCGCCGCGCCCGCTGGAAACCAAACCCCGGGTTGAGAGCAAGCGTCCGGGGGCCTATGTCGCCCCGCAGCGCGGGCTGTTCGACGCGGAGGACGAGTGATGTTGATGAACCACGGCGGCCGCGAGGCGCGCATCCATTTCCTCGCCGGCACCTTCCGCCTGCTCGCCCACGGCGACTATGTCCGTTGCGCCGTCACTGGCACGCGAATCCCGCTCGAGGAGCTGCGCTACTGGAATGTCGAGCGGCAGGAACCCTATCTCGACGCCGCCGCGAGCCTCGAAGGCGACAGGTGGGCATCGAAAGGCCTGGTGAAATAGCCTTCGATACCGAAAGACCAGGAAGTACTTCGTTACCCGCCACGTGACGCTTGTCCTGGTAGCCGCCTCGCCTGGACGCGTGTGCGGCCCTTCTCGAGGAAATAGGCGCCGAACATTCCGCGCACGAGCGTAATCGTCTCACCCGAGCGCATTTCGGTGAGGTCCGACGACGACTCGACTGTTTCCCACAGCGCGCCGTCGTCGAGACGGAAACGAAACTTCCCATACTCCGTCCGCCTGACGCTCGAGATCTTCGTGGTTAGCCGCGAGATTTCGGCGGCTTCCTCCTTGGTTGACGCGTTGTCGAGAAACGGGATTCGTGGAAGCGCGAAGCCGAACAGGCCGCGGCGCGCGCTGCGAACCTCGCTCTTGTCGAGAATCACGATCTGGCGCCTTTCGCTGGCGGCGAGCAAATCGTCAGTGGCACGGTCATAGCAGGCCGTGCGCGCGGCGGCGTCGGCAATGGCCCGGCAGCTACGCAATGCGTCGAGGCGCGCATTCGAACCCGGCGCCTCCTTCGCGGCTGCAGTCGTGGCGCCGCTTGCTATCAGTAAGCCCCCGAAGAGCAGTGGCAGCGCAAATTTTGTCATAACAAAAGCTCCATCAGAAATGTGGCAACAGTATCACAGGTCCGTGAGAAACTGTCGCGCCGACGATACGCCTTATTGCCTTAGCGTTCGGCTGCACGCAATCAGCACGCCTGGAACAAGGGGGTTCGCCTTGATGGCAAGGGGACCCGTACTAAGGGAATTTCGATGATCATCCGTCCTCTCCGTGGTTGCCTTCTGGCTTCCACCGTCATGGTTTCATTCGCCTTCGCCGCTCCCGCAGCGGCGCAAACCGTCCTTCCGCCGGCCGAAACGGCGAACACCGCCGACGCCACGCCCGACACTCCGACCGAAGCCGATGCGATCGTCGTGACCGGTTCGCGCATCGTCTCGCGCAATCTCGACAGCGCTTCGCCGCTGCAGGTTGTCGATGCCGCTGCGATCCGTTCGACCGGTGCCGCCAATCTTCAGGAAGTCCTGCTGCAAAACCCGGTGTTCGGCACGCCGACGGTCAGCCGCACGAATTCGAACTTCTCGACGTCGGGCGCGGGTCTGGCGACGGTCGACCTGCGTAATCTCGGTACGGCCCGCACGCTGGTGCTGGTCGACGGTCGCCGCTTCGTTTCGGGCAGCCCGAACGACCAGGCGGTCGATTTCAACTCGATCCCGACGACGTTCATCGAGCGCGTCGAAATCCTGACCGGCGGCGCTTCGTCGATCTACGGTTCGGACGCCGTCGCTGGTGTTGTCAACATCATCTATCGCAAGAATTTCGCGGGCCTCGAGGCGAATGCGCAGTACGGCGTGTCGCAGGAAGGCGACTCGATTTCGAAGCAGCTTAACCTGACGGTCGGTGCCAACACCGGCGACAATCGCGGCAACGTGATGGCGTATGTCGGTTACTCCAAGGAGGGCGCGGTGTTCACCCGCGACCGCAGCCGGAGTGCGATCGATCAGTTCAGCACGGGTGCTGGCGTCACCGGCGATCCGGCGGACTTCTTTGCGGTCACCCGGCCGTTCCAGTCGAGCTTCGCGCCCCAGGGCCGCTTCTTTGGCACTGGTGGTGCCACGCTCGGAACATTCGATGCGAACGGCCAGTTCATCCGGGGCTTCTCGTCCAACGGAACGCCAACGCGTGCTGCTGACGGCTTCAATCGCAGCGCGTTCCGCACGATCGCCATCCCGGTCGAGCGCTTCCTGATCGCCACCCGCGCGAGCTATGAAATCTCGCCGCTGGTCAACGTGTTCCTCGAAGGCACCTTCGCCAAGAGCCACACCCAGAGCGTCCTCGAGCCGTTCCCGGTCTCGACTGCCGGCACCAACGGCATCTTCCAGGGTTCGGGCGGCTTCTTCCCGATCCAGCAGCGTCAGCTTGACGCCGCCGGCAACCCGACGGGCGCGATCATCAACAATCCGTTCGTTCCGGCCGCGCTCCTCGCCTTGGCGCCCGATGTCGATGGCGACGGCCTGCGTGACATTTCGTTCACGCGTCGTCTGAGCGATGTCGACAATCGTGGCAACGTTGCCGATCGCACGACCTATCGCATCGTGGCCGGCCTCAACGGTGAGATCACCCAGAACGTCCGCTACGACGCCTACGTCAACTATGGCCGCACGGACGACAACCAGACCGGCACTGGTCAGGTGAATTTGGCCAACTTCCGCAGCGCGCTGGTCGTGACTCGTGACGCGGCGGGCAACTTGGTCTGCGCCGATCGTCAAGCGCGGGCACAGGGTTGCGTCCCGGCCAACGTCTTTGGTGCCAACACCCTGTCGCCTACCGCTGCCGCGTTCGTTCGTGCGGACAGCAATCGCCAGGCGTTCGCTTCGCAGATTCAAGCCGGCGCAAACGTCTCCGCCAGCCTGTTCGATCCGTTCGGCGCGGGCGCAGTAGGGGTCGCCGTCGGCGCTGAGTATCGCAAGGAGAGTAGCGCCGCTGCTTTCGACGCGCTTCAGCAAGCCGGACTCAACGGCGGCAACGCAATCCCGAACACGTCGGGGTCGTTCAACGTCAAAGAAGCGTATATCGAAGGTCGGGTTCCGCTTCTGACCAACTCGTTCGTCAAGAGTCTCGAACTGCGCGGCGCCTTCCGTGCATCGAAGTATTCGACGATCGGGACCGTCTACAGCTGGAACTACGGCGGGGAGTTCGCACCGGTTCAGGGCATTACGTTCCGCGGCGTAAAGGCGCGGGCAACCCGCGCACCGAACGTTTCGGAGCTGTTCCAGGGTGCCAGCCAGACCTTCCCGACGGGTCTTCAGGATCCGTGCGAAGGGATCACCGCAACAACGTCGAGCGCGGTGGCCACGAACTGCCGGGCCGCGACGGGTGTCAACGCCAACATCACGGCCAACGGCGGCACGTTCACGTTGAACCAGTCGGATCGTCAGGGTGTTAGCGGCTTCGATACGGGTAACCCGCTGCTGCGCGAGGAGAAGGCCGATACGCTCACTTTGGGTGTTGTGATTGCCCCGACCCAGATCGATTTCCTGCGGAACGCGTCGCTGACGATCGATTACGGCCGCACCAAGATCAAGGGTGCGATCGTGTCGACTCCGCGTCAGTTCATCATCGATCAGTGCTATGGGGCGGGTGATCCGGCTTTCTGCCAGTTCATTACGCGTCGTCCGACGTTCGAGGGTTCCAACAGCCCGGGATCGCTCCAGTTTATCAACAGCGGCGCGACCAACTCGGGCGGGGTCTTCAGCAGCGGCATCGACGTGACGGCGGCCTATAATTTCCGTCTGTCGGCGCTGCGCGATGCGCGGATCAATCTCGGAATAACCTACACGCGCGTTCTCAAGGCCTACACCATCCCGACGCCGGGTAGTGATCGTGACCTTTTGAAGGGCGAAGTCGGTGCCTCGAAGGATCGTTTCCTGCTGACGGCAGGCTTCTCGCTTGATCGTCTCGAGATCCAGTATCGCGGCAACTATATCGGCAAGGCCTATCTGGACGATCAGTTCCTGGCAGCGTTCGACCTCCCCGCGTATGATCCGCTGGGCAAGGTGAGTGCCAAGTTCTACTCCGATCTGCAGGTGAAGATGAAGTTCATCCCGCAGTTCGAAGCCTATGTTGGCGCGAACAACCTGTTCAACGTTTCGCCGCCGCCGCTGATCTCGGGCCTGCCGGGCAACACAACCGGTGCCGAGACCGACGCCGGGACGTACGATGCGATCGGACGCCGGGTGTATGCGGGTCTTCGCGTTCGCTTCTGATGAATTGAACCGATGACAGAAATGGGGCGGAGCAGAAATGCTCCGCCCTTTTTGTTGTTAGTGATGCGGAGCGATCACCAGCCCCCCGTCGCCCTCGTCGACCTTCACCGTCGCCCCGTCGAGCACCGTCCCCGCAAGGATCGCGTCGGCGAGGGGGTCCTGGAGATATTTCTGCACTGCGCGCTTGAGCGGCCGCGCGCCGTAGACTGGATCATAGCCCACGCGCCCGAGCCACGCCCGCGCGGCGTCGGTCAGGTCGAGGGTGATCTTGCGGTCTTCAAGCAGCTTGCCGAGGCGCGAAACCTGAATGTCGACGATCGGGCCCATGTGCGCCTGACCGAGGCGGTGGAACAGGATGATCTCGTCGAGGCGATTGAGGAATTCGGGGCGGAAATGGCCGCGCAC
>JAYTAR010000172.1:0-1729 GCA_043737455.1 Sphingomonadales bacterium
GCCGCGCGCGGCACATCGCGACGCGCATTTCGCTCATATCGGGACGATCGTCGACAAGATCGCGGTCGCAGGGCCGCTGAAGGACGATGCGGGGACCATCATCGGTTCGCTGGTCGTGCTCAAGGTCGACAGCCGTGCCGAGGCGGAAGCGGTGTTGAAAACGGACCCCTATTACGCTGCCGGGGTCTGGAAGGAGTGGGACATCCACCCCTTCTTGGCGGCGGCAGGGGAGTGGGTCGGAGGAACGATATGGTGATGATCCTTGCATTGTCGGCGGCCACCGCGCTGGCTGCACCTGCCACCGCAATCGGTGTCGCGCCGTGGTCCGAAGCGATCGTCAGTGTCGAGGATATCGTGTCGGCGACGCGGCTGTTTCGCGAGGTGGGTGGCTGGACGATCCGCCAACAGGGCCGCGTCGACCGCGCCGAACTCGATTATTGGAAGTTGCCACCGATCGCGACCGCCACGTTCCAGCGGTTGTGCGCGCCAAAGGTCGATACCGGCTGCCTGCGCTTCGTGAGCTTCAAGGGCGTCGCACAACGTCCGATCCGCCGCGCCGCACGGGCGTGGGACACCGGCGGGATCTATTCGGTGATGGTCCGCAGCGACAATGTGCCGGCCTTGTTCGAAGCCGCATTGAAGCGCGGCTGGTGGGCGGAGGCCGAGCCGATCCGCTTCAACTTCGGCGCGTCGGACCTTCGCAACATCGTGCTCGTGGGCCCGCATGGCATCAATCTCGCAGTTTACGAACGCATCAGCCCGCCGTTCACCGATTTCCCGGTCGGGCGGATCAGCCAGGGCTTCAACTCGATGCGGATGGTGAAGACGAAGGCGGTTGCGCGCGGCTTTTTTGAAAAGCTCGGTTTCGGCGTCGTTTTCGACAGCAACCGTGAGCCTACCGAACCTGCGTGGTCGAACTTTGGCGTGCCTTTTAATTTTACCACCATCGTGCGCCGAAGCGCGGCCGCGATGCTGCCAGTTGCTGGCGAGACGGGACGCGTCGAACTGATGCAGATAGAGGGGTTTACGGGGCGTGACCTGTCGGAATTCGCGGTGCCACCCAATTTGGGCATCTTGTCGGTCCGCTACCCGGTCGCCGATCTCGCCGCCTACCGGTCAACGATCACCAGCAAGGGCGCGGTCATCGCCTATGCGCGCGACAAGACACCAGTCGCAGGGCTCGGCACGATCGATCTGATCGCGGTGCGCGATCCCAACGGCAGCATCACCGAATTTTATCAGGGAGCGAAATGATGGCGCGCGTCGCACGGATCGAGCAGCATGGCGGGCCCGAAGTCATCACGTGGATAGACGTCGACTTGCCGCCACCGGGTCCCGGCGAGGTGTGCGTACGCTCGACCGCGGTCGGGCTGAACTTCATCGACACCTATCACCGACGCGGCATTTATCCGGTGCCATTGCCGAGCGGGCTGGGACTCGAGGCCGCCGCGGTAGTCGAGGCGCTGGGTGAGGGCGTCACCGATTGGCAGGTCGGCGACCGCGTCGCGACGTTTGGCCCCACGCTCGGTGCTTATGCGACGCACCGCAATGTCGCGGCGTCGAGCCTGTTCCGCATCCCCGATGACATCGACGATGCGACGGCGGCAGCGGGGCTGCTGAAAGGGTGTACGACCGAATTTCTCGTCGAACGCTGCGCAAAGGTGCAGGCGGGCTGGCCCGTACTCGTCCATGCGGCGGCTGGCGGCGTCGGATTGCTGCTCGTGCAATG
>JAYTAR010000173.1:0-4510 GCA_043737455.1 Sphingomonadales bacterium
TGCCTGAACATCGAGCGCGCGGCGGATGTTGCCCATGATCTGGCCGCGCTCGGGGCTGAGCAATTCGTTGAACTGACGCTTGCCGAGCTCGTTGCGCACGACAGAGCCGAGGATCGGTTGCAGCGCGTCGGCGACGCGGTCCTCGGTACGCGCGGCGCTGTACATGCGCAGCGGATCGACGATGCGGAAACGCGCGAACGCGTCGACGTTCAACCGCAATTGATCGGTCGACAGGACTTGCTGGCGCTGCATCTCGACGTCGCGCACGCGCTTGTCGATCCAGATGACGTTGTCGAGGAACGGCACGACCGTGAGCAGCCCGGCTCCCGCCGACCCGAACGGCGCGCCACGCTGGAAGCGATTGACGATGCCGACCGGCTGACCAAAGCGCAGGATGACCCCCTGGCGCGTCTCGGGCACGACCTTGACCGTGTTGACGACCAGGAACAGCAGCGCGAGCGCGGCTAGCGCCGCGACGATCGGATTACGCCAGACTTGGCGGAACAGGTCCATCAGCGGCCTCCCTGCGCAGGTGCGGCAGCGGCAGGCGCCTCCGCGACGGGCGCACGCTTCAATTCGCGCAGCGGCAAGTACGGCGTGACGCCGGGTGCCTCGACGATAGTCTTGTCGACCTTCGACAGGACGTCCTCCATCGTCTCGTAATACATACGGCGACGCGTGACCTCGGGCGCTAGCTTATATTGCGAGTAGACGCGGTCGAACGCGCCAGCATCACCCTGCGCCTTTTGGATGATCTGTTGGGCGTAGGCGCGCGCGCCATTGACGCTGGTCTGCGCGTTCTGCTGCGCGGCGGTCACTTCCTTGAACGCCTCGATCACGGCTTCGGGAGGATCGGTCTGCTTGATCGCGATACCCTGGATCTTGACGCCCGACCGATAGCCATCGAGCACGCGCTGCATCCGTGACTGCACTTCGGTTTCGAGCGACGAGCGTCCCGATCCGATCGCGTCGTTCAGGCTGATCCCCGCGACCGCCGCGCGCATCGCGCTTTCGGCGACGTTGCGCACCGTCTCGTCGGGATTAACGGTCTGGAACAGATAGAACTCGGGGTCGCGGATCGTCCAGCGCACCGAATATTCGAGGTCGATGATGTTCTGGTCACCGGTCAGCACCAGGCGCTCGCCGTTGCCGCCGGGAATGTCGATCGTACGGATGTTCTGCACGTCGACCACTTGCACGCGGTCGAACGGGGCCGGCAAAGTGAAGCTGATCCCGCTTTCCAGCGTGTGCGAATAACGGCCCAGCCGGGTCACTACGCCGCGCTCGGCAGGCTCGATCTGGTGCACGCTGGTCAACGCGACCCACAAGCCGATGACGGCAAGCGCGCCAAGCAGCCACAGTCGCGGCGATCCGCCACTGGGCAAGCCGCCACGCGCGTTGCGCGCCTGGCGCATGAACTCGTCGAGCGCGGACGGACCCTTGCCACCGCCGCCGGGGCCGCGCGGGCGATTGCCGTCGGGCGGCTGATTCCAGGGATTGCGCGGACCTCCGCCACCACCCGAGCCGCCGCCGCCGCCCCCCGAACCGCCAGAGCCGCCGCCGCCGCGACCGCCCCAGGGGCCACCAGCATCGTTGAGTAACGCGGCTACCGCCGCGCGCATTTCGCGCATTCGTGTCATTAGGTCTTTATAGGGGGCACGTCGTGGAATTACAGGGGGCGATGACCGAAGTCTCTGCCGACATCGCCGCGCTCATCGCCGCACTCCCGCAAGCGGCCCGCGCACGCGCCGCGCCGCCCCGGCTCGAACGCGGGCGCGCGAGCCTGATCCTCGACGTGACCGGCCTCGATCCGCAGGCGCGCACGGACTTGCAGACGGCGGTCGAGGTCGCGCTGTCGTCGGTTCCCGGCGTCGACAGCGTGCGCGTCGCGCTGACCAGCCAGCGCGACGGGCGGCGGCTGATCGCGGTCGCGAGTGGCAAGGGTGGCGTCGGCAAATCGACGCTCGCCGCGAATCTGGCGGTCGCGCTCGCGCGCGGTGGACGGCGCGTCGGGCTGATCGACGCCGACATCTATGGCCCTTCGCAACCCCGGCTGATGGCGACGCAAGGGATGAAACCCGTCGCGCATGAGCAGCGCCTATCGCCGGTGATGAGTCGTTACGGAGTCGCAATGTTATCGGTCGGGCACCTCGTCCCCGATGGCAAGGCGGTCGCCTGGCGGGGTCCGATGGCCGCGGGGGCGCTCGGCCAACTGCTCGATGCCGATTGGGGCGCGACCGAGTTGATCGTCGTCGACCTGCCGCCCGGCACCGGCGACGTTCAGATGGCGATGATCGCCAAGCACAAGCCCGTCGGCGCGGTGATCGTGTCGACGCCACAGGACTTGGCATTGATCGACGCCGCGCGCGCGATCGACCTGTTCGCGCAGAGCGGCGTGCCGGTGATCGGCATGGTCGAGAACATGGCGGGCTATGCCTGTCCCGCGTGCGGCGTGGTCAGCGATCCCTTCGGCCACGGCGGTGCCGAAGCTGCGGCGCGTGCGATCGACCTGCCATTCCTCGGGCGCATCCCGCTCGACATCGCCATCCGCACCGCGTCCGACGCCGGCGAACCCCCCGCTGCGGGGAACGGTGCGGCGGGGGACGCGTTCGCTCAGATCGCCGTCAAGGTCGCGGCATGGCTGGAGAACCATTGATGCCGCTCACCACCGATACCGAGATTGCCGAGCTGCTGAGGTCGGTGCGCACGATCGCGATGATCGGCGCGTCGGATCGCCCCGACCGTCCAAGCTATGGCGTGATGGCGTTTCTGCAGGCGCATGGCTACCGCGTGATGCCGATCAATCCCACGCTCGCGGGCGAAACCGTCCACGGCGAATTCGTCTGGTCCAAGCTGTCGGACATCGGCGTGCCGATCGACATGGTCGACATCTTTCGACGCGATCCCGGTGACGCGGTCGATCAGGCGATCGCAGCCGGAGCCGGCGTGGTGTGGATGCAGTTGGACATCGTCGACGATGCCGCCGCCGCGCGCGCCGAGGCGGCGGGGCTGAAGGTCGTCATGGACCGCTGCCCCAAGATCGAGATCGGTCGGCTCGGTATCGCGGCGTTGCGCTCGACCTAATCGGCAATCGATAAGTCGGCCAGCGCAGCGAATGCGCCGCCCCGTGGTTGCACCCGCGGCGCGCGCGAAGGGCGACGTGCGCCCCAGCGCCATGTCTCATCTTCCTGTCTGCGAAAACCGAGCTCCGCCAGCAGCACGCCGAGCGTCGCCGCATCGATGCCGAACGAGGTAGCCAGCGCGGCATCGGGCAAGAACCGCGCACTCGCGCGGCGCAGGTCGTGCGTCGAGCGGGCCATGCGTTCGACGAGGTCGATGCGCACGAGCCGGTCGCCGAATGCGCGATAGCCGTGCGCATCGGTCCCCATGCCGACCGTCGCGCCGGGTTTAAGCGCTGCACCGATCGCAGTTGCGTTCGCGACCGCGCTCAGCACAGCTGCCCAGAATAAGGCGCCCGGCTTCAGCAACCGCGCGTCGAACACGTCGAGCGTTCCGATCGTCAGCCCCGAGCGGGTCAGCGCGCGTCGCTGATTGGCATCGAGGCGGTCGAGCGCGGCGTCGAGCAACACGCGCGGTGCAATGCCCCCGCCCGCGATCAGTGGTGCCAGCACCGCGCGGATCGCAGGCGGTGTCGCGGTCGCGCGCCGGGTCGCCTCCATCGTGCGCAACGGCGCAAGATAGCGCACGAGCTGAGCATCGAGCCAGTCGCGCAGCCGCTTCGCAATTCCCTCACGCGTGGCGGCGTCGAGCGTATCGAGCGCGCGGTCGAGTCGCACTTCGGGCACGAGCCCCTTGCCCGGCGCAAGTGTCGCGACCGTCACCCCTGCTCCCTGCGCGATCCATTGCACCGCAAGCGGGCTTTGTGCGCCATCGACGCGCAGATCGATATCGGGCGCGCCGATCACCGCCGCCGCCCGACGCGCACGTTCGCGCACCAGATGGCGTTCGGCCGCTGCCAGCAATCGCTTGCGATCGATGCCGCGTGCCGATGGATCGACCACGAACGCAAAGCCGTGCAGCCGCCCGATCGCTTCACCCTCAACCGTGACCGCGCCGTCGTCCTCGACCCCCACATCAAGCAGATCGGGATCGCTGCCGACCTGGCGCATCAGCACCGAGGTGCGGCGGTCGACGAAGCGCTCGGTCAGCCGTGCATGCAGTGCATCGGACAAGCGTTCTTCGACCGCCTCGGTCCGCGCCGCCCAGTGCGCGGGGTCGGCCAGCCAGTCGGAGCGGTGCGCGACATACGCCCAGGTGCGGACTGCCGCGATCCGCTGTCCCAGCGTGGCAATATCGCCATCGGGCCGATCGAGGCGCGCGAGTTCGTCGGCGAACCACGGGACCGGCACATGGCCGTCGCCTTCGCTCAAATGCCGGAACAGCCGTGCGACAAGGCGAGCGTGGGGGTCGGCGCCGACCTTGCGGAAGTCGGGCAGCCCGCATGCTGCCCACAACCGTGCGACCATGGCCGGAGTGCGCACGCGCGCGC
>JAYTAR010000174.1:0-1724 GCA_043737455.1 Sphingomonadales bacterium
TACTTTGCGCACCGGCATGGACGCGCAAAGCGCGGCAGACCCGTTCTTCGACCAATATGGTCCGGGCACGACCGGATTGTTCGCGAACGATTGCGGCGCGCTTGGCGTTAAGTTGACGGTCACGCTGCCGCTGGTCCCGCGTGCCGCGCATGTCGCGGGCGTGTCGGTCGTATTCCCCGACTTCGCGCGCCTTGTCGCAGCGCTCGAGGCGGTCGCGCGCGCCGGGCTGGTCAGCGAGGCGCTGGCGATGGACCCCGTCGTCACCGCACAGTTTAGCGGCACGCTTAGTTTCGTCGCCGACGTAAAGATGTTGCGCAGCATCGCGCGCGGACGCGGTGGGCTTCGACGTGTCATCGCCGCAGTGACCGGCGGACGCGCGTTCCTGAAGCGTCCCGGCTTTCACGCGCATTTCATCTGCGAGGGGCGCGACGCGCGCGACCTGGCCGCCAAGCTCGGCACGGTGCGCGCGCTCAGCGCTGCTGGGGCCGAGATCGCGAACACCGTCGCTTCGGCGATCCGCGCGGTGCCGTTCGCGCCGCTGCCGCGCACCGATCCGAAGGGGCGGCGCGTGCTGCCGATCCACGGCATCATTCCCTATGCCAAAGCGAACGCACTCCACGAGGCCATCATGGCGATCGTCGCGACTCGCGCCAGCGCGGCGGCGATCGCGCGGCTGACCGTCGCGACCAGCTTCTTTGCGGTCGGGCGCAACGCGCTGCTTTACGAACCCGTGTTCTATTGGGAGGACGCGCTAAGTCCCTATCAGGCCGAGCGCGTGGGCGGCGCGGCACGTTATGCCGACAATCCTGCGGCGCGTTCGTTGGTCGAGGAGATGCGGACCAAGATGGTGGACACGATGCGCGTCGCGGGTGCGGCGCACCTTCAGATCGGGCGACGCTACCCCTGGGCGCAGGGGCGCGACCTGACGCTGATCCGCGCGATCAAGGCCGCGGTCGATCCGCACGATCGCCTGAATCCCGGCGTGCTCGGGCTGTGAAAGTCGCGATCATCGGGGCCGGGCTTGGTGGGCTGACCGCCGCGATCGCGCTGCGGCGTGCCGGCGTCGAAGTCGCGATCTACGAGCAGGCACCCGCGCTCGGCGATGTTGGCGCGGGGATCACCATCACGCCCAATGCGTGGAAGGGCCTCGCCTCGCTCGGCCTCGAACCCGCGCTGGCTGCCGCTGCCGACGAAGTGCCGCAGCAGGCGATCCGCCGCCACGACAGCGGTGCAGCGGTGCTCGCTATCGCGCGCGGCGACGCAACGCGCGCAACCTATGGCGCGCCTTATGTCATGCTGCACCGCGCCGATCTTCACGCGCTGCTGGCCGATGCCGCGGGACGTGACACGATCACGCTCGGTACGACGATCGAAGAGGCCGGGGCGCTCGACGCCGATGCGGTCATCGCCGCCGATGGGCTGAAGTCGCTCGTGCGCGGTCGTGTGTTCGGCAATCCGCCAGCGCGCTTCACCGGCCATGTCGCATGGCGCGGGCTGGTCCCTGCCGACCGCTTGCCGCCCGCTGCCGCCGAACCCGGATCGGTCGTATGGGCAGGGCCGGGGCGCATCTTCGTACACTATCCGGTGCGTCACGGCAGCCTGATCAACCTCGTCGGGTTGACGCGGACCGACGCCTGGACTGCCGAAGGCTGGTCGAACCGCGTGGCGATGGCCGACTGGCTCGCCGAATATGTCGGCTGGCACCCCGATGTCACCGACGCGAT
>JAYTAR010000175.1:0-1721 GCA_043737455.1 Sphingomonadales bacterium
GCTGGGCGCGCATGACCTGTTCATCGGCGTGAACGCGCTCGACTATTCGGGTTATCCCGACTGCCGCCCTGCGTTCATCACCGCGTTCGAGGCGATGGCACGGCTCGCGACCAAGGCGGGCGTGGAAGGGAAAGCGATACAGGTCCACACGCCGCTGGCAGCGATGACCAAGGCCGACATTGCGCGCGCCGCGGTCGACCTAGGGCTCGATGCGGGTGAAACATGGTCTTGTTATGATCCGACGCCGCAGGGGCGTCCGTGCCGCGTCTGCGATTCCTGTCGCCTTCGTGCGAAGGGTTTTGCCGAGGCCGGGCTGATCGACCCTGCGGCATGAGCTATGCCGTGAAGGAGCTGTTCCTGACCCTGCAGGGGGAGGGGGTACAGGCGGGACGGCGCGCGGTGTTCGTGCGCTTTTCCGGCTGCAATCTATGGTCCGGCCGCGAAAGCGATCGCGCCAGCGCAATCTGCCGCTTTTGCGACACCGACTTCGTGGGAACCGATGGTGACGGCGGCGGGCGCTTCGTCGATGCCGCGAGCTTGACCGCGGCAGTCGAGCTGGCCTGGGGGCCAGGCGTGGCGCACCGTTACGTCGTCCTGACTGGGGGTGAGCCGATGCTTCAAATCGACGATGCGCTGATCGATACGCTCCATGCGGTCGGGTTCGAGATCGGCGTGGAGAGCAACGGCACTTTACCCGCTCATCCGGGCATCGACTGGTTGTGCATCAGCCCAAAAACGGGAACGGTCGTCGTCCAGCGTCACGGCGACGAGTTGAAGCTCGTTTGGCCGCAACCCGGCAGCGACATCGACACGATGGCAAATTGGAACTTCACGCATCGGCTGATCCAGCCGATGGATTGCGCCGATGCGGCGGACGCGCGCGCCGCCGCGATCGACTTCGTCATGGCGCGGCCACAATGGCGTCTGACCACGCAGGCGCATAAAATGCTGGGCCTACGCTAAGCGAATTAGCTGTACAGCATTCCGCATGACGCCCGATAATCGCCGCGACGATCCCAGCAGCGATCGGACAGATCGAGCGTCGCAAAACGCACCGAAAGCGGCGCGAATCGAAACTGTTGCTCGCCACCCAAGATCAGGGCGTTGCGCAATTCGCGCAGATGTTCGGTCACGAAGATCGTAAAGCTTCCGCGCGCGGCGAACATCGCCTTTTGCCCGATGCGTGACGCGGTATCGCAAAAGCCCAGCTGGCTCCCGACCGTCGAATAGCCGCTATAGGTCTTGGTCCCGTACCGATCGAGCGCATCCTGTGCCGCCTTGGGCGTCTTCGTCGTCCGTTTGAAATAGCTCCGCAGCGTCTCATATGCGGTGGCGAGCTCGCCGGCGTGGTTGCGCAAGATGCCCGAATAGATGTCGTTGGCCAGCAACGTCTTGTCGAACTTGCACTGCAATGCGGCGAGATTCATCGCCGAGCGCATCTGCCACGTCCAGTTCGCGCGCTCCTCGGCCGGAGTCGCGCCGGGCAGCCCAACACCGATACCCGCCTCTCCCACCGTTAGCGGCGAGCCCGCAAAATTGGGCGATTGCCAAAAAATCTGCGCGCGGGCCGGGGCGGCGTAAGCGCTAAGCGTGGCCATGCAAAGGATCAGAAAGACACGCATTCTACTCGCCTTGTTTGAATTCGAACCTGTGACACTTCGGGTTTTGATCGGTCACCGTCTCGCGCGCAACACCTTGCGTCGCGCTGAACGATCGGTGCG
>JAYTAR010000176.1:0-4494 GCA_043737455.1 Sphingomonadales bacterium
TCGTCGTGAAGCGCCTTAGCCTCGCCGAGCGTGGTCTGACCGTGGATCGTCGCTTGGGGTTCCGACCCGTCCGCCATCGCGCGTGCCTTGGCCGCAAATCCCGTGCCGACCCAAGTCGAATCCTTGAGCATCGTCGCCTGCAGCTTCGCCAGCTTCTCGACATCGCTGATCGCAGCGCCGCGTGCGCCCCCGATTCGCGGCACCGAGAGCGCGCGCTCGACCGTCGTGCTTTCGCAGTATGGGCATGCGATCAGTCCACTGTCGCGCTGCGATTCGAACGCTGCCGCGTCGGCAAACCACCCCTCGAAGCGATGGTGCTGGTCACAAGCAACGTCGAACACGATCATGACGGCACTGGCCCGGTGTTGAGATAAGCTTGCAGCATCAATATCGGCTTCATGCAGCAAGCAGCCGATCGAGCGCGCCGGAGGCTGCCGCTGCCGCCAGATCATCCGATCCGCCGACGTGCGTCGTGCCTATAAAAACTTGCGGCACGGTCGTACGACCACTTGCGCGAGCAATCATCGCAACACGGTCGGGGCCGCCCAGTGTTATGTCGTGCTCTTCGTAGGGGACCCCCTTGCGGTCGAGCAGCGCCTTGGCGCGCGAGCAATAGGGGCAAAACGCTTTGGTGTAGAGTTCAACGCGCGGCATGAACAATCCTTGATCGGGAGGCTTGTGAGGTGCGCACCCATAGGCGCAGTGTCAATCCTCGCGCACTACGCGCGCCCAGGCGAGAACGATGACGCGGTCGGCCCCGGCCCGCTTCAGTGTCGCCGCACACGCGGTCGCGGTCGCGCCGGTAGTGTAGACGTCGTCGACCAGCCAGATCGTGGCACCCTCGATCCGTCGAACGGTGCGAAACGCGCCGCGCACCGCGTCGGCACGTCGTTTGGGAGAGAGGCCACGAAGCGAAGGTGTCGCGCGCACGCGTCGCAGCAGATCCGGCTCGACCGCCAGACCGGTCAGCGCACCGATGCCACGCGCGATCGTCAGCGCCTGATTAAAGCCTCGCGACCAGAGCCGCCAGCGGTGCAGCGGGACCGGAACCAGCACGCCACCGGGCTCGACATTGCGGGCCATTGCCGCCGCCATCGTTCGCGCGACGCCGGTGCGTCGTCCATATTTGAGCTGAAGCGCCATCGTGCTCGCGACATCGCCGTAAGCGACGGCGGTACGCACGCCGTCGTGGCGCGGCGGACGCTCGAGGCAGGCTGCGCAGATCATGCCTTCGGGTCCGGCCATCGGTATGTTGCACAGTGCGCAGCCTTCACCCGTCAGAAACTCAAGCGTTGACCAGCATCCGGCACAGAAGCGTCCATCGTCAGCGACGATCGTGCCGCAGCCAGGGCAACGCGGCGGCAGCGCGAAATCAACGAGGAGGCGCAACGGCATGGGCAGCATGACGCGCTTGTCGGACCGCGCCTACGCCGCCACAAGCGTGAAATGTCGTCGCCGCGCCCGATCTTCGACCGTAACGCTCGCCGCGTGCATCGCGACCGGGCAGGTGGCGATGCTCGACTTGATTTCGAACGCCATGTCAGTGCGCTGCTTCTTGATCGTCTCGACACGGTTCGCCGAAGCTTTGGCGAGGCGCTGGTGATCAATACCGGCATGGGCCTGCTTGCCGACGATCTGCGCGCGCGCGCCATCACCGTCATCGAAACCGACTATGGTCCGAGAACCGCGCTGACCCGCGGCGCGATTTGTGTCGACGAAGATCGGCTTGCGATTTCCCCGGCCAGTGTTGATCTCGTACTGGCCCCGCATGGCTTCGACACGATCGACGATCTGCCCGGCGCATTAATCCTCGCGCGGCGCGCATTGCGTCCAGGTGGGCTCTTCCTTGCTTCCTTTCCCGGCGCGCCGACATTGTCTCAGTTGCGTCGGATCGTCGCGGCCGCCGACGGTGAGGCGACGGTCGCGCGCCTTCACCCGCTCGTCGATGTCCGCGCGGGAGGCGATCTGCTGATGCGTGCGGGGCTCGTGCTGCCGGTCGCCGATGTCGAGACGCAGTCGGTGTCCTACCGCAGCTTTGGGCACTTAATTGGTGACCTACGCGCATATGGAGGGACGAACGTGCTGGTGGAACGCCACGCTGTCGGTCGCAATTGGCAAACGCGCGCTCGCGCTGAATTCGCTCGCCTCGCCGATGATCATGGACGCGTTGTCGAGACGATGTCACTCATCGTCCTTACCGGTTGGGCTCCCGCACTACTGGCCTGAGGCAATCAGCTGCGCCACTAGAGGGCGATCGGCAGGCGGCATCGGCAGGTGGAACAGTTCGACCGGCGCTAGCCATCGAAGCGCAGTTGCATGAAGCGGCTGTGGCGACTTCCGCCAAGTGCGGCATTGAAAAAGCAGGAGCAACAAATGCTCTTCTTCCAGTGGCTCGGTCACGAACGCGAGCGGTATGAGTGCGGACGGAGCCACTACGATCGCGAGTTCCTCGCGCAATTCACGCACCAGCGCCGCCTCAGGCGTCTCACCGGGCTCGATCTTGCCGCCTGGAAACTCCCACAAGCCCCCAAATGCGCTCTCGGGTGGACGCTGTTGAACCAGTACGTCGCCCCGCGCATCGATCAGCGCTGCCGCCACCACGAGAATCATAGCATCGTCCGTAAGGGTTTCGTTAACTGCCGACCCCTTATCCATTTCGCTGCCGCAATGGGACTGCGGTTCGGCCGGGGACAGTCGATGATGAAGAGACTCATGCGCCTCGCGCGCGATCGTCGCGGCGGAACCGCGATCGAATACGGGCTTATAGCTGCGCTTATCATCATTACGATGATGGTCGCGCTGAAGAACTTCGCCGGCGTGTCGGTGAATATGTGGCAGAACGTTTCGAACAAAATGCAGAACCCTGTCTAACAAAGAATCCAGCGTGGACTTTAACCTTTTGCTTACTCCTGCAGGTTAGTCCGAATGTTGCTGAACACCGCAACGCGAGTGGCCAGCCGGGAAGAGTGACACGAACAGGAGACTGGACATGAAAATGATTCGCAAGATGTTTGCCGACAAGAAGGGCGCTACCGCCATCGAGTACGGTCTGATCGCCGCCCTGATTGCGGTTGCCGCGATCACCGCGATGAACGGCCTGGGCAACCAGCTGACCAAGACGTTCAACAACGTTTCGACCCAGATGTCGAAGGGCTGATCTCGCTTCGTTCGGGCAAGTCCCGGACGACATCGACGAAGCCAACCAAAAGGGGCGGGAAATCTTCGGGTTTCCCGCCTTTCTTTTCATCGGAGCAAATCATGGCAAATTATCTGTTAGCCCTGTTGCGCGACGCCCGCGGTGCGACCGCCATCGAATATGGATTGATCGCAGCATTGATCGCGGTTGCTGCAATCAGTGCGATGTCGGGCGTCGGCAACCAGACTAAAAAGACGCTACAAAATGTCTCGACGCAAATGTCGAAAGGCTAATTGCTCAACCAAAGACGATAAGTTTAACCTTCTGTCCTGCGCGCACTTGCTCGCCGGGACGGATGGCGTTGAGTACTTGGAAGCGCTCGCTACGCAAATCCGGATACGCCATGCGTGCCGACAGCGTGGCGACAGTATCGCGCGGGCCGACGGTAACCACTTGCACGCGGCGCGCGCGCACCGCCGCCGCTTCGGCCGTCGTCATACGGCGCAGCGACTGCGCGAGCCCTGCGAAGGGTCCCGCCCCAGAGCCCGCGGGCGTGACCATCAAGAAATGATAGGCGGTGCGCGCGTCGATTGCATAAGCAATAACGGTGGCGTCGACGGGACCACCTTCGGTATTGGCACGAAGCGTCGCGGTTGCGGTTTCAAGCCCCCCGACCTGCCCGCGCCGAGTGCCACCGATGTCGACCGCCGAACCGCCTGCCGCGGCAGCGAAAACACTGCGCACATAAGCATCGAGATTGCCGTCGAAACGTCCGGTCGAGAATTGCGCCTGACCGCCGGTACCTGCGACCGTCACCGCGTCGCTGCCGTTCGCGATCGCATAGCCTTCGGGGGCGGTGAACATTACACGCAACACCGGGTGACGAAAAACCGTGCCGTCGACGACCCCCTGCTTGGGATCGTCGCCGTAGACCATGCCGTCGATCGCAGCCAGGAACGTCTCGCGATTCCGCAACCCGCTCTGTTTGCCGGTCGCACGCGCGCTCTGAACGGCGCGCGCAACGCGACTTGCCGGATCCGGGTGCGTGCTCGCCCAGCCTGGCGTTTCGCTGCGCTGTCCCGACAGCCGGGCGTCGAGCGTCCCTTGTGCCGCAAGCGAATATAGCATCGACGCGGAGGCCAGTGGATCATAGCCGCCGCGCGATAGATAAGTGACGCCAAGGTCGTCGGCTTGAAATTCCTGAGAGCGCGAGAACTTCAACGTTACCGCTTGTGCCGCCAATCCCGCGCCGCGTCCAATAAGTGAACCCAGCGTCGAATTGCCCGCAACGGCACCTACCACTCCTGCAAGCAAGCCACCGATCGCCGAGGTCTGACTTCGGGCACGCGAATGACGCG
>JAYTAR010000177.1:0-4490 GCA_043737455.1 Sphingomonadales bacterium
GAGCCGGCCGCCTTCGAAGCGATGATCCGCAAGCATTTCAGCGATTGGCGGGGCAGGGGGGCAGCGCCGCCTGACCCGGACTTCGGCAAGCCCGATACCGACGCGCCGCGCGCGCGCGTGCTCGTCGAACCAGGATTGCCGATGACCGCCAACCTGGCCGTCTTGCGCCCGTGGGTGCCAAAGGCTGACACGATCGACTATAACCGTGGCAAGTTGGCCGAAACGCTTGCCCTACGCCTCATCAGTCGTCGGCTGGAAACGCGCGCGCGCAGCGGCGGCAGCTTCTTGCAGGCGGGCGTCAGCCAGGATGATGTGTCGCGCTCGGTCGATGGCACGTTTATCCAGGTCGTGCCGCTCGGCGACGATTGGCAGGCCGCGATCCGTGACGTCCGCGGCGTCATCGCCGACGCGCTCACCAGCCCCGCCACGCAGGGCGCCATCGATCGCGAAGCAGGCGAGTTCGCGGCGTCGTTGCAAGTCTCGGTCGAACAGGCGCGGACGCAAAGTGGCGGCGACCTTGCCGACACGCTCGCCGAAGCGGTCAACATCCGCGAGACGGTGGCGAGCGCCGAAGTGGCACGCGACGTGTTTTCGGAGATGAAGGACCGTCTGACGCCTGCCAACATGCTCGCCGCGACGCGGCGCATGTTCGCTGGCACGCCGTTGCGCGCGATACTGACGCTGCCGCGCGCGGATCCGGCGGCCGAGGCCAAGCTGCGCGCGGTACTGGCCGAAACAGTCAAACCGACGGCGAGCCTGGCGGCGCGCGCGCCGATCAGCTTCGATCGCATACCCAAGCTCGCGGGACCGGCGGCGACGATCGTGCGCCAGGGCCGCGTCGATGGTATCGGTCTCGACCTCGTCGAATTGTCGAACGGCGTGCGACTGCTGATCTCGGCAGGAAACGCGGAAGCCGGGAAGGCTTATGTCAGCGTGCGCTTTGGTCGCGGGCTGCAGGCGCTGCCGACCGACCGACCCAGCCTTGCCTGGTCGGGCAGCGGTGCCCTGATCGCGAGCGGGACCGGCGACCTGGGGCAGGACGAGCTCGACCGGCTGACGAGCGGTCGGCGGCTCAATATGGGTTTCGACATCGCCGAGGACGCGTTTCGGCTGACCGCCGTGACACGCGCGGCCGACCTCGACGATCAGCTGCGCCTGCTCGTAGCCAAGCTCGCCTTCCCGCGCTGGGACGCGGCGCCCGTCGTGCGCATGCGCGCGGCGATGCTGCTGGGGCAGCGCACGATCGGCGCGTCGCCCGGCAGTGTGCTGGGGCAAGAACTGCCCGGGCTGCTGCATGGCGGCGACCCACGCTATACGCCGCCGAGCCTAGCCCAGATCGAGGCGCTGACCCCCGCGGCGTTCCGCGCGTTCTGGGAACCGTTGCTCAAGACCGGCCCGATCGAGGTGTCGATCTTTGGCGATGTCGACGCGGCCAAGGCGATCGCCGCGGCGGTCGCCACGTTCGGCGCGCTACCGCCGCGCTCCGAGGCCGTCGTGGCACCGGCGTCCGCCGCGACGCGCAGCGTATCGCCAGTCGTGACACCGATCCTGCGTACGCATCGCGGGCCTCTTGATCAGGCGATCGCGGTGCTGGCATGGCCGACAGGCGGTGGGCGCGCCGACATTTTCGAGAGCCGCAAGCTCGACATTCTCGCCGCGATCTTCAACGATCGGCTGTTCGACCGGCTGCGCGAGGGCGAAGGGGCGAGCTACAGTCCCAACGTCTCGAGCGACTGGCCGACGGCGATGACGAACGGTGGCAATCTCGTGGTCACGTCGCAGCTGAAGCCCGCCGGTATTGCGCGCTTTTACACATTGGTGCGCGGCATCGCCGCCGAGTTCGGGGCGGCGCCGGTCACCCCCGACGAACTCGCGCGCGCGGCAGGCCCGATGCGCGAGGCGATCGCGCGCGCATCGAGCGGCAACGCCTTCTGGCTGTCGCAGCTTGGCGGCGCATCGACCGACCCAGGGCGGCTCGAAACGCTGTCGACACTGTCGAGCGATTATGCGCGCATCACCGCCGCCGACCTTCAGGAGACCGCAAAACGCTGGCTGGTGCCGGCAAAGAGCTTTGCAATGAGTGTGTTACCCGAGCGAAAATAGGGCAAAACCGGCGGTTTTGCGTGCGTTCACTTCACACACTTCGCAGGGTGCGCGACCATTGATGCTCGGTGCAGCTGGTGGGCAGATATGCCGGGCGGATCGACGAAGTGAAAGAGCGGCAGCGCGAAGCGCGACGGGTTAGGCTGCCCTAACCATCACCCGTAGGACAGATAAATCTACCCCTCTCCCGCGAAGGCGGGAGAGGGGTTCGAGTGACCACCCTACAACACATACTTTGACAGATCCGTGTCCCGCGCCACGCTCGCCAGTTGCGCGTCGACGTAGGCGGCGTCGATCGTCAGCGCGGTGCCGCCGCGGTCTTCGGCATTGAAACTGACGTCCTCGAGCAGTTTTTCCATCATTGTCGACAGTCGCCGCGCGCCGATGTTTTCGAGACTCGCATTCACCTCCGCGGCGGTGCGCGCGATCGCGGCAATGCCGTCTTGCGTGAAGTCAATTGTCACGCCCTCGGTGCCGAGCAATGCGGTGTACTGCGTCGTCAGCGAGGCGCGCGTGTCGTTGAGAATGCGCACGAAATCGGCCTCGGTGAGCGCTTTCAGCTCGACGCGGATCGGCAGGCGGCCTTGCAGTTCGGGGAGCAGGTCGCTGGGCTTGGCGACATGAAACGCGCCGCTGGCGATGAACAGGATATGGTCGGTCTTCATCGGTCCATATTTGGTCGCGACCGTCGTGCCCTCGATCAACGGGAGCAAGTCGCGTTGCACGCCCTCGCGACTGACCGATCCGCCGCGGACGTCGCTGACCGCGATCTTGTCGATCTCGTCGAGGAACACGATGCCATTCGCCTCGGCATCGGCGAGTGCCACGCGTGCGACATCGTCCTGGTCGAGGCGCTTGTCGGCTTCCTCCTCGGTCAGCTTCGCCCACGCCGCGGGGACGGTCATCTTGCGCCGCTTGAGCTGTCCACCGCCCATCGCTTTGGACATCATCTCGCCGATGTTGATCATGCCGACCTGCCCGCCGCCGGGGATCTCGAACGGCATCTGCGGAGTCGCGTCGACCTCGATCTCGATTTCCGTATCGGCGAGCGAGCCGTCGGCGAAACGCTGGCGAAAGGCAGCACGGGTAGCTTCGCTCGCGCCCTTGCCGGTCAGCGCATCGAGCAGCCGCGCCATCGCCGCCTCGTCGGCCTTGTCCTTGACGGCGACACGGCGGCGTTCCTTTTCCAGCCGGATCGCTTCCTCGACGAGGTCGCGCGCGATCTGTTCGACGTCGCGTCCGACATAGCCGACCTCGGTAAACTTGGTCGCCTCGACCTTCACGAACGGCGCGTCGGCAAGCCGCGCGAGGCGACGCGAAATTTCGGTCTTGCCGCACCCCGTCGGCCCGATCATCAGGATGTTCTTGGGGCTTACCTCGTCGCGCAGGTCGACCGGCAATTGCTGCCGCCGCCAGCGATTGCGCAGCGCCACTGCGACCGCGCGCTTCGCGTCGTCCTGCCCAACGATATGTTCGTCGAGCGCACGGCAGATGGTCTTGGGAGTAAGGGCTTCGTTCATGTCGGCTTTCTTAAAGACCAGAGACAGTCGTGGGCGGGATGTGGTGATCGCCGGGGCGTGCGGCGAGCGCCTTTACGATCGGCTGATCGCGAACCCCGACGACCCAACCGGGGTATGAGGGCGGCGGGGTCGTCAGCGTATCGAGCTCGGAGATTTGCTCGGGAGACAATATGAGATCGGCGGCCCCAAGATTGTCGTCGAGCTGCGCAAGCTTCGATGCGCCAAGGATGACGCTCGACACGATCGGCTTGGCAAGCACCCAGGCGAGCGCGACCTGCGCGACCGTTGCGTTTTTCGCTTCGGCGATCGCGCGCATGCGGTCGACGAGGGCATAGCCGACCTCTTTGTCAAATGGGATCATGTCAAAGCCTGACAGGCGGTCGTCGCCACTTTTGTCACCGTCGCGGGTGTATTTTCCCGACAGGAACCCACCCGCGAGCGGGCTCCATGCGGTCAACCCCAAGCCGAAATGACGCATCATCGGCACGACCTCGTCCTCGACGCCGCGCCCGAGCAGCGAATACATCATCTGTGCGTGCGTGAAGGGGGCCCAACCGTTCGCACGCTGCATCGCGACTGCGGCTGCGATTTTCCATGCGGGCCAATTCGAGACGCCGAGGTAGCGCGCCTTGCCGCTGCACACGATCGCGTCGAGCGCCTGCAACGTCTCTTCGAGCGGTGTGACGGGATCGTTGCGATGCGCGATATAGACATCGACGTAATCGCTGCCGAGGCGCGCCAGACTGGCGTCGATCGAGCGATGCAAATGCGCTGCCGAGAGGTAGGCCTGGTTGAGGCCGGGGCCCGACCGCCAGCCCGCCTTGGTAGCAACAACCAGTCGGTCGCGGTGCGGAGCGATCAAGCCGC
>JAYTAR010000178.1:0-1712 GCA_043737455.1 Sphingomonadales bacterium
CTGCGGGTTGCGCAGGGTCAGGCTGAGCGAGCCGACGATCGCCGCCAACGCCAGCTTTTGCGACTGGACCGGCGTCACTTCGACGGTGACGCTCTGCACGACCTCGGGCTTGTCCTTGGCTTCGTTGGCGTCCTGGTTGACCGCGATGACGCGGACGTTCTGCGCCAACACATCGGTGAAGGCTGGCTCGGTCATCGTCGGCGTGCGTGTGACGAGGATGTCGACGCGCTCGCCGGGCAGGATGAAGCCCCCCGCGCCGGTGACGTCGGTAACCCGCACCGTCGCGGCGCGCATGTCCGCAGCGATCTTGGTGGAAATGCTGGCCCGGCCGCCGGCACCGGATAATTTGGTGGCGAGCAACGGCTCGCCGGCGGTCAGCTGTACCGCGATGCTGCGGTCGGCTCCGATAGCGGCCACGCTGCGAAAACTGCCCGCGGGAACGCTGTCCGCAGGCCATTCGACGAGCTTCAGCTTGGCGGGATCGATCTTGCTACCGAACGCCAGCGTGTCGGCGGCGACTACGACCGGCGTTGATCGGGGGGCGGTTGCGATTGTCGCAGGCCCCGCCCCGCCCCCTGATCCGATATAAAAACGCATCACGAGAACAGCCAGCAGGCCGAGCCCGATCGCCCCGATTAACATGAAGAGCGACCGTTGCGGCACTGCCGACGTTCCCCGTTTTAAGCAACAAAAAGCAACTTACTACACACATCCATCGTCCGCCCTTGCGACCCGGGAAGGGCGATGGTTTCGTTACGGACCGGACACGACGCCTTTGAGCTGCGTGCCCGATCCGAAAGAGCTTACGTCACGCGGGGGTACGATCCTTGTTCAGTTCCAAGGTCGTCTTGTTCATCGCACCGCTGATCGAGCCCTGCAGAGCGACAGCAGCGACGACGATGCCGCCACCGATGACGGCGAGGATCAGCGCATATTCGGCGGCCGAAGCACCCGACTTGCTGACGCGAACACGCTTCAAGAGTTTCATCATGGTTTTACGCCTCTCAACTACACGCCGCACGGAGCGCGGCTACACTCGTCGCCACCGGACGATGACGACGCCTTGGAACAGGAAATCAGATTAGCGAAATAGCAGTCGAGTTACTGCGTTCTGCTACCCCTCAACCGACCTAAGCCGGAGCCCCCTGGCCCACTTACTAATCGAAACATAAACCGTTTCGGCGCAAGAAGTTTTTGGTTAGCGTCAAGTTAAGATCCCGGGTAAGTTAACATGTTCTCGTTTCTTTCACATCCGTGTCGAACTTGACCCGATTGCCAGTTAACTATTTTTTTAACGAAAAACTTTCGACGGAATCGGTCGGAATTCGGCATCGACAGCTGTTCGCGCCAATTCGGAAGCTGTTCGCAGCTGATCTTGGCCAACGCCGATGCATTCGAATTCGCAGAATCGACGCGCAAACGCCGGTTTCAGTCGGCTGCGACCGGCCCTTGCGCCGCGGCGACAAGCCGGTCGCGCGCGCCCCAGCGATCCGATATAGGCGCGCTAATACAGCTCACGAGGTTCCCGCCGATGCACGACAACCCCCTTGGCCTCGATGGCTTCGAGTTCGTCGAGTTCACCAGCCCCGAACCCGAAAGCCTCGCGACGCTGTTCGTCGCGATGGGCTTCACGCATCTCGGCGACCATCGCTCGAAGCCGGTGCGTCGCTACGCCCAGGGCGATATCAACTTTCTGCTCAACATGGATACCG
>JAYTAR010000179.1:0-4474 GCA_043737455.1 Sphingomonadales bacterium
CACGACCGGCGCCAATGCCTTTGGTCAGCCCAACGGCGGTTTCTGCAACGGGCGTGCAATCGGTAACTCGATTGCAGCTGGGTGTCAGAAGGACAAGGATGGGATCGATTTTGCCGGCCGTATCGGCTTCGACTTTCAGAACGGGCCGATCGTTTACGGTATCGTTGGCGAGTTCGGGCGTTCGGAAGCCCGCGATTTCTCGACCGCGTTCAGCACGACGCCGGCGTCTTACGAATTCACGCGGGAATTGCGTTATAACGGCAACATCCGCGGTCGGTTGGGCTATACGCCGAATAATCAGACGTTGTTCTACGTGACTGGCGGTGGTGCTTATGGCCGTGTGCGCAGCAACTTCAAATCGTCGAACGTGACGAATGGGTTTGCTACGATGGGCAGGCAGCACACTTATGGCTTCACCGTCGGTGGCGGTATCGAGCAGAAGCTCGGCAGCAACTTCTCAGTCGGGCTCGAGTATCTCTACACCGATCTGTATGCCAACCGTGCACGCGTGCGCATCGTGCAGGGTGCCGCGCTTGCAACCAATCCTTTTCTGCTCGGTAATGCGGGCGGTACTGATCTAATTCGGGGTGATCCGCACTTCCGCACGCATGGTGGTCGTGCCGTAGCGACGTACCGCTTCTAAGCGTCGCCCCCTTCTTGTATCGTGCCTCCCGCACGCTCAGCTGAGCGGGCGGGAGGCGCTTTTTTTATGACCGGTGTCGATGCCACGTCAGCACAGCTGCCGAGCGAGCCGCGGATATTGAACATAGGTCCGAGCTTGGTGCCTAAGTGACAAGATACCCCGGTTTTGCGTGCGTTCACTTCACACACTTCACACACTTCACACACTTCGCAGGGTGAGCGATTATTGCTGCTCGGTTCGGAGTTTGAGTCATCCTGCTGGCAAATCGACGAAGTGAAAGAGCGGCAGCTTACGCTGCGCTGGCGATGCTGCACGAAGGACCGGGTGTAGGACAGCGCAGCCCCTTCAATCTCTAGCCTTCTCCCGCCTTCGCGGGAGAGGGTTGGGCGAGGGCCTTCTTCTTCTGTATTCTCGCGCCGCGAACAAGAAGAGAAACCCTCACCCTCCCACCGCCAAGCGGCGGCGGGGCCTCCCTCTCTCGCGAAGGCGGGCGAGCGGAAGTTTGTCCCCGGCAAGCGGACGCTGCCCTCGCGGCTCGCTTCGCCCGTGCAGACGCCCTGCATAAGGTTACGTTTGCCACCACCCTGTTCCGGAGAAGGGTTGTCCGCATGCGACGGCTGTTCGGATATTGCGCTTGTCTTGCCGCTCGTGAGAAGCAGAGGTCGCGACACAAGTTTGTAACCCTTTACAACGCGCGGACAAGCCGTGATACGGCCAGCGACGGTAAGGCCGGCAGGTTGCCATACCAAAGATCGACCATTCGTTATTTCGAGAAACATCGATTGCAAAATCGATTGTTGTGTCTATCGGTAGCACATGGAGACTGTCGCTACCGTCCTCGCGCTGGCTGCGCTTGCTCACGAACATAGGCTAGCAATCTACCGGCTGCTTGTGCAGGCCGGTGGCCAGGGCCTGGCGGCAGGGGTCGTCGCCGAACGGCTTGGGCTGCCCGGAAGCTCCTTGTCGTTCCATTTGGCGCATTTGACTCGGGCACGGCTGATAACGCAGCAGCGACGCAGCCGGTCGCTGATCTACACCGCCGACTATGCCACGATGAATGCGCTGATTGGTTTTTTGACCGAGAACTGCTGCAGCGGCGCGTCGTGCGAGAGTGATGCAAGCTGCACGCCGGAGCACCTTCCCGCTGGAGCGAAGAACGCGGCATGACGATCACCATCTGGCATAATCCCGCCTGCGGCACGTAGCGCAACACGCTGGCGATGATCCGTGCGACCGGCATCGAGCCGGCCGTCGTCGAGTATCTGTTTGATCCGCCCACGCGCGAGATGCTCGTCGAGCTGATCGCCAAGTCCGGATTGACGCCGCGCGCGCTGATTCGTGAGAAGGGCACGCCCTATCATCAGTTGCGGCTCGACGAGGCCACGCTGACCGACAACGCGTTGATCGACGCGATGCTCGCGCACCCGATCCTCATCAATCGCCCGCTTGTCGAGACGCCGTGCGGGGTGCGCCTTTGCCGTCCGTCGGAGGTCGTGCTCGAAATCCTCGAACTGCCCTTGCCCAAAGACTTCCGCAAGGAAGACGGCGAGGTGGTGCGCGCGTGATCATTCGCGAGGCTCGGGGTGACGACGCGAACGACGTAGCCGCGATCTATGCGCACCACGTGGTTCATGGCACAGCCTCGTTCGACACCGTTCCGCCCGTCGCAGACGACTGGCGAACAAAGATCGCCGCGATCGACGGTCGCGGCTGGCCGTTCCTCGTTGCCGACCGTGACCAGCGCGTCGTCGGATATGCCTATGCGACACAGTTCCGCGATCGGCCCGCTTATGCCGAGACGTGCGAGAACAGCGTTTACGTCGCGCCCGACGCTCTTGGTCACGGGATCGGCACTGCCCTGCTGACTGCGCTCGTCGACCGTGCTGCGCTTGCCGGCTTTCGTCAGATGGTCGCAGTCATCGGGGGCGGCGAACCTGCTTCGGTTGCGCTCCATGAAAAGCAAGGCTTCATCCACGCGGGGCGCATGCGAGAGGTCGGTCGCAAGTTCGGACGGCTGCTCGACACCGTTTACATGCAAAGGGGCATCGCCTCGTGACCGACCTGTCGAATGTCGAACCGCATTTCCTCGACCGTCCCGATCATGCCAAACTTGGGCTGATGACGGGCACTACGCACGCCCCGCGCATTCTGATGCTCTATGGCTCGCTACGCGAGCACAGTTACAGCAAGCTGCTAACACTCGAGGCCGAACGGCTGCTGCAAGCGTTCGGATGCGAGACCCGCGTGTTTGATCCTGCGGGGCTGCCGCTGCCCGACAGCGTGCCTAACGACCACCCCAAGGTTGCCGAACTGCGCGCGCTGTCATTATGGTCCGAGGGGCATGTGTGGTGCTCGCCCGAACGTCACGGCGCGATCACCGGCATCATAAAGGCGCAGATCGACTGGCTACCGTTGAGTGAGGGCGGCGTCCGTCCGACGCAGGGACGCACGCTCGCGATCATGCAGGTGTCTGGCGGCAGTCAGTCGTTCAATGCGGTAAACGCGCTGCGCCTGCTGGGGCGCTGGATGCGGATGATTACCATCCCCAACCAATCGAGTGTCCCGAAGGCCTATACCGAATTCGATGGCGACGGCCGCATGAAGCCCGGGCCGCTCAATGATCGCGTCGTCGACGTGATGGAGGAGCTCGTCAAGTTCACGCTGCTGACGCGCGACCGTAGCGATTACCTAACCGACCGCTATTCGGAGCGGCACGCGGAAGGGCGCGCACCCGCCGGGGCCGCACACCTGGCCACGATCACCGCCGACCCGTGCCATTAAGGCCACCGTTCGGGCGACGCGTGCTTGCCGAAGGACTCGGCTCGGCGTTCCTGTTTGCGACCGTCATCGGCTCGGGGATCATGGCGGAACGGATGGCGGGCGGGAATGTCGCGGTCGCGCTGCTCGGCAACACACTCGCGACCGCCGCGATGCTTTTCGTGCTGATCACGATGCTCGGCCCAATCTCGGGCGCGCACTTCAACCCGGCGGTCAGCGCAGTCGCTGCAATCCGCGGTAAGCTGTCGTGGCGCGACACGGGCGCTTACATCGCGGCGCAGCTGGTATGCGGCGTCGGCGGGGTTTGGATTGCGCATGCCATGTTCGATCTGCCCATTTTGCAGATGTCGACCCATGTGAGGACTGGCGTCGGTCAATGGCTGAGCGAAGCGGTTGCGACCTTCGGCCTCGTGCTCACGATCCTCGGCACCGTTCACCGCCGCCCCGCCGCCGTCCCGGCGAGCGTCGCGCTCTACATCGCCGCCGCATATTGGTTCACCGCGTCGACGAGCTTTGCTAACCCCGCAATTACGATCGCACGCAGCTTGTCCGACAGCTTCGCGGGCATTGCTCCTGCTGACGTCCCGATGTTCATCGTCGCGCAGCTTTTGGGTGCGGCTAGTGCGACCGTCGTAGCAAACTACCTGTTTGCCAGCCGAACTGGTATCAAAACCGAACCGTCCTGACCCCGCCCGAAAAACGCCTGTTCACACCCCAATCATCACCGCACGCGTGGCCCTCCGAAGGGCATTGGCGGTGGCATGCGGCGGTCGCGGCGCGGCATTTGTGCCTGATACGCCTGCCCGCAATGCTGGACGCAATAGGGAAAGCCCGGGTTGACGGTGTCGCCGCAGAAATGGAAATCGGGCTCGCCGGGGTGGCCCATCGGCCATTTGCAGATCTTGTCGCTTAGATCGAGCAACGTCGTCTTGCCCGCGATTTCCGAACTCGGTCGCGCGGGGACAAGGCGGCGTGGCGGCGCGGGCGTGGCTGGTGGTGCCTGGTCGCCGGGACCCTGGCGCAGGAAGCCGCCGGGGCCGACCGAGCGCAGTT
>JAYTAR010000180.1:0-1710 GCA_043737455.1 Sphingomonadales bacterium
CATCGTGGCGTCGGTGTCGTGCCTTTACGGCATCGGGTCGGTCGAAACCTATTCGGCGATGATTTTCGATTTGAAAAAGGGTGCGGGCGCGGACCAGTCCGAAATTATCCGCAAGCTCGTCGCGCTACAATACAAGCGCAACGAAGCGTCATTCCAGCGGGGTAATTTCCGCGTGCGTGGTGGCAATCTGGAGATTTTCCCGTCGCATTATGAAGACAGCGCGTGGCGGATTTCGTTTTTCGGTGACGAGATCGAGAGCATCGTCGAGTTCGATCCGCTGACGGGAAAGAAAGCGGCGAGCCTCGATTATGTCCGGGTGTTCGCAAATTCACATTACGTGACGCCCGGCCCGACGATGAAGCAGGCGATGGAAGCGATCAAATTCGAACTGTCCGAGCGGTTGAAGGAGCTGGTCTTGGAGGGCAAATTGCTCGAAGCCCAGCGGCTGGAGCAGCGGACCAATTTCGATCTCGAGATGATTGCGGCGACCGGCTCATGCGCTGGTATCGAGAATTACAGCCGGTTTCTGACTGGTCGCCTCCCCGGCGAACCGCCGCCGACACTGTTCGAATATCTCCCCGAAAACGCGCTGCTGTTCGTCGATGAAAGCCATGTCACGATCGGCCAGGTCAACGGCATGTCGCGCGGCGACCACCGGCGCAAGCTGACGCTCGCCGAATATGGGTTTCGGTTGCCGAGCGCGATCGACAATCGCCCGTTGCGGTTTAACGAATGGGACGCGATGCGGCCGCAGACGGTGTGCGTGTCGGCAACCCCCGGCCCGTGGGAAATGGAGCAGACCGGCGGCGTCTTTGCCGAACAGGTCATCCGCCCGACCGGCCTCATCGACCCGCCGGTCGAGATCAAGCCGGTCGAGGATCAGGTCGACGACGTCATCAACGAAATCCGCAAGGTGACGGCGCAGGGCTATCGCACGCTGGTCACGACGCTGACCAAGCGCATGGCCGAAGACCTGACCGAATATCTCCACGAAGCGGGGATCAAGGTGCGCTATATGCACTCGGACGTCGAGACGCTGGAGCGCATCGAGCTGATCCGCGACCTGCGGCTGGGCGTTTATGATGTGCTGATCGGCATCAACCTGTTGCGCGAGGGGTTGGACATTCCCGAATGCGGGCTGGTCGCGATTTTGGATGCCGACAAGGAAGGGTTCCTGCGCAGCGAAACCTCGCTGATCCAGACCATCGGCCGCGCCGCGCGCAACGTTGACGGGCGCGTGATCCTGTATGCCGACCGTGTCACCGGCAGCATGGAACGGGCGATGCGCGAGACCGACAGGCGGCGCGAGAAACAGCTCGAATATAATGCCGCCAACAGCATCACGCCGCTGACTATCAAGCGCAATATCTCCGACGTCCTGTCGCATCTGTCGAGCCGCGATCAGGTGACGGTGCCGATCGATGAGGATCGCCCGCACATGGTTGGCCACAACCTGCGCGGATACATCGAAGATCTCGAAAAGCGGATGCGCAAGGCAGCGGGCGATTTGGAGTTCGAGGAAGCCGGGCGGCTGCGCGACGAGATCCGGTCACTCGAGGCCGAGGAGCTCGGGTTGCCGGGCGTGGCAGTGTCGTCGGCGCCGATCATGGGACGGAGCAACGAGGGCAAACCGGGGACGCGCAAGGACCGGTTCGGCAAGACGCAGCGGAAGTGGAAGGCGCGGTAGAACGAGTGCGGTTATTTTCGCGA